>JAIQGI010000008.1 GCA_020072565.1 Terriglobia bacterium | reverse complement strand
GCGATAAGAAGCGACCCGTAGCCTGATAAAGGCTGGGCGTGCAAGAGTTTGTCTCCGCTCAAAAGGTCCACGTCTACGTCCAGGTTTAGGTCCAAGTCCACGTTTATTGGCAAAATCATTCCTATCTTAGCGCTTATGGACTTCAGCCCATGTGCTTTTTCACGCGTCGTAGCGTGCGCCCCGGCGCTTGCGGGACTGCGTTGAGCAGTTGAGACTTGAGGTAGTGTTTCTGTGTTTCAGGGTTCAGAACGGGATTTCAATCTGGGCGCCGGTGCGGGCGAGGAGCAGGCAGGCAGAGCTCACTTTGACCCCGACGGCGTTCAGCGCGGTCACGTAGGCGCGCACCTGCGGGGCATATTTTTCCATAAAGAAGGATGATATATCCTCAAGATCCTTAGGAATGTGATCCGTCTTGTAGTCGACCAGCACCCATGCGCCGGCCTCCTCGAAAAGCAGGTCGATCTTCCCTTCCTCGATTTCAGCCTGCCCCGGTCCCACCGGCCGGATGTAGGGAAGTTCGCGCCAGACCCGGCCGCCTGCAAGCCGCGAGCGCCGCACCCGCTCCATCAGCGGGGAGCCCAGGCTACGGTCGAGCATGTCGGCCAACGCCTTGATTCCGGCGCCATCGAGTCTTTGCCGGGCGCCGGCATCCTGAGCCAGCGCATCAATGTCCGGGACAAGAACCGGATCGACCGTGTCCATGGCATCGTGAAACGCGATGCCCATCCTGATGGCGCGATCGCGCGCCGGGTCCGGTGCGGTCTCATCGTCGCCCTTCGCCTCCGCTTCCACGGCTGCCGCGTGCTCCCGGCGGGACTGCGGCGTCTCGCTTACAAGCTTCCGCAGTTCCTCGTACTGCCTCTGAAGAACCGCGCGCAAGTCAGCGGGCGGCACCTCCCCATCCGGAGATCGCGGAGGCTCGATCTGCTCCAGCGCGGGAATATCCACAAAACGCACCAGTTCATGCGCCGCTCCAAGTCGCCTGGACAGGAACTCGGCCAGCGGTTTCAGGCGGGTTCCTTCGAAGTTCGCATTCCAGCGGTCCCCACCCTGTTGCTTCCTGCCCTTGATGTGCGTGCTCAGGATGAGGTGATCCCGGGCTCGCGTGAGCACCACGTACAGGAGCCGGATCAATTCGGCCTCGGCACGCGCCTTATCCGCATCCATGAGGGCGTTATATCCGGGCGTCCGCATGGGCCCGGCACGGAGCGCGAAAGTCCGTGTCCCATGCGGGTCGGCGAGAAAATCCGGGTGCCGGTGCTGCCTGCGCATGCCCAGGCCGGCAACGCAGACAATCGGGAAATCCAGACCCTTGGCGCGGTGAATCGACAGGACACGCACCGCGTCGCTGCGTTCCTCCATGATCCGGCTTTCGCTTTCGGAGGTCCCTTCCTCGTCCATCGCGCTCAGTAGTTCCACCACCTGGGAGAAGGTCGCCTCGCGCTGCAGCGTCCGGAGTGTGCGCACGAGCTTGCCGAGGTTGGCCAGGGATTGAATCCCCCGGGGGGCAAGAACTTCGCGCGCACCCGTGCGCTGCAGCAACGTTTCGAGGGTCTCCGACGCCATCCGTTCATGCCGGCGCAGGTGCAGCTCGCGCAGGATTTCGTAGGGGCGCGACAGGGGGGATCCCTGCCGGACCCCGCCGCGATAGTCGAGCGGCTCGCCTTCCATGCGTGCTCTCAGCAGGTCTTCATCGGAAAGACCGAAAAAGATCGACCGCAAGGCGCCGTAAAGCGCCACGCCGTCGTTGGGATTCGCAACCGCGCGCAGGACGTTGACTGCCGAAAAAACCTCGCTGCGGGCATAGTAGAACTTGCCCCCTTCGAGAACGTAGGGGACTCCGGCATCGCGCAACGCGGCCTCGAGTGCATCGGCGCGGGTCAGGACCGGGAGCAGAACGGCGATATCGCCGTACCGCGGCTTACGCCAACGCCCCGCTTCTCCCGGGCCCCGTTTCCCGCGCTCCTGTACCTTCCACTCCGTATTGCCGCAGATCGAAACGATGAGACTGGCAATGCGCCGTGCTTCGACGGCGACGAAATCATTTCCCGAACCCGCAAGCCCCTCCTGCTCGTCTCTGTCGCCCAGGATGTAGACGGAGGGTGGCGCCGTTTCCTCACGGCGAGCCCCCACTCCACCGAACGGCAGGTAGGCCGGCTGGAAGCGCGCATCCTCGGACGCTCTCATGACCTCACCGAAGGCGGCATCGACAAACCTGAGGATGGAAGGGACCGAACGGAAATTCGTGGTCAACTCCAGCCGCTGCAGGCCCAATCGCGCCATGTTCTGCGGGGCCGCCACACCCAGGTAGGTCTCGATGTCGGCGCCGCGAAAACGGTAGATCGACTGCTTCGGATCGCCCACGATGAAGAGACGGCCGGGCCCGAAAGTCCCGGCATCGGCGCTCTCCTGCCCGGAGGCGCCGTTTGTGAGCAAACGGACGATTTCCCATTGGACCGAATCGGTATCCTGGAATTCATCCACAAGAAGCGCGGCGTATTGTCTTTGAAACGCTGCGCGCGCCGCGGTGCTCGTCTGCAGGAGGTCGCGCGCGCACCACAGCATGTCGTCAAAATCCACGAGCCCGTCGGTGCGCTTGCGCGCCTGCCATTGGGCCAGGAAATCATCCATGATCCAACGGAGGGCCTCGTCGAGAGCGCGCTGGGCCGGAAGAGAGTCGTACCCGCCGCAGAATTCGGCCGCGCCTTTGACGAAGTCCTGGACCTGCAGGACCGTCTCCCTCGCTCCCTGCCAGTTGGCAGCGGAACCTGCCGGACGGAGCTTGCCAAATGATGTCTCCGAGCAGGGATTTTCGAACCAGCGCAACGCCTTTCCCAGATTGCCTGCAAGCTTGTCATCCTGGTTCCTGACCAGACTCAGGAAGCGCCTGCCCTCCTCGAGCATCTGCCGCATTTGCTGCCGCGTCTCTTCTTCCGTGGGTGGGGGGGCGAGCTTCAGGCCTCGAACGCCGTGCGCGCGCTGGCGCAAAGTCCGGGCCGCTTCCCGTAGAGCTTCGAGCCCCAGGCCCGCACGCAGCGCCCGCTCGAGCGGAACTTTTCGTTCCAGCAAAGCCTGCTGCATCCAGGCGTCCCACACTTCCCTGAAGAGGAGATCGCTCTGGACCTCATCGAGTGCCGTGAAGCGCGGATCGAGCCCCGCCTCGATCGGCCTCTCTTTCAACAGCGCCACGGCGAACGCATGGAAGGTGGAAATCGATGCCGTTTCGAGATCGCGCAGCGCTGCGAGCGCCCGCGTTCCCGGTTCGCCTGCCCTGGACGCCTTCTTTTCGAACTCCTGCCGCAGGCGGATCTTCATCTCGCCCGCCGCCTTCTCGGTAAAGGTTATGGCACAGATGCGGGAGAGCGGCAGGGGCGCCCCTTCCGGCCCGCGCTCGAGGACGAGGTGAAGGACGCGATCGATCAGGATGGTGGTCTTGCCGGTCCCGGCAGAGGCTTCGACCGCGAAGGAACGGCCGGTCTCCTCCGTCGCTTTTTTTCTATCGGCTGAATCGGGGATCATTCTTCATCCTCCGCCGGCGCATCGGCGTCCCCGAGCGCGAGAAAGCGCTGCACGGCTGGGTCGGCCGCTTTGCTCTGCTCTCTCTGCGCGCGATCCTTTCCGCAAATGAGGAGGTAGTCGCAGTAGTCGCAGTGCCCCTGCGGCCGGACCCTTCCCGACGAGCGGGCGAAAAAGACGCCCCCTGCTATCCCATCTCTGACAATTTCCAGCATCTCTGGCAGACGCTGCCCCGCGGCGCGCAATTCCTCTTCATGGAACGAACAGGGCACGATCCGGCCATCGGCGGGCTGCAGATGGAGATACTCCCCCTCGACGCTCTCGACACCGGCCAGATCTTCCAGGACTGATAAAGCGCCACAGTAAATCACCAGCTGCATTTTTTCGCCTGCCATCAGCGGCGTTTTCCCACGGCCCTCCATGGTGACAGGCAGCCGGCCGGTTTTGTAATCAACAACGCGAGCGCGGCGCCCGTCGCGGGAGAGGTCGATGCGATCGATCCGGCCACGAAAATCAAACATGTGGCTGCGGCCTTGCACGCGGTAGCCGGGCGAGGCAGCCGGGCCGGGAAATGTCCCAAAAGAGCGCTCCAGATGGGCTGGCCGCCAGTCGCCATCGTCGCGTTCCGTTTCAAAGATCAGCCAGTTCTGCAGCATGGCCAGCAAGCGGTCCCGCTCGATCTCCCACAGAAGATCCGGCATGCCCGCCGGACGGGCCTTTTCCAGGACGCCGCGCGCTGCCGCCGCCAGTTCTTCCGCGGCAGCGGAAGCGATACTGCCACCGGTGAGATTTTTCACGAATGCCTCGAGGATCCCGTGGATGCTCTGGCCGCGCTCCAGCGGATCCATCCCCTCGACCGGTCCGGACTCCTCCCATTTCTCCAATTCTTGAATCCGCCGAAGGTAGAAGAAGTAAGGGCACTTCGCATATTCTTCGATTCGGCTGGCTGAGATTTGACCGGCTTCCAGGTCGAGCTTTAGCGCCGCCCAACGAAGGAGCGCCGGATCGTGGAATCTCCCGTCAAACTCCGTCAACTGCCTGGTCCGGCGCGCGCGGTCGAATGCCATCGGCCGGGTCAGCAGGAGCGGCTCTGCCTGTTCGAGGGCCGCCAGCGTAGCCCGGGCGGTGCGGGGATTTTCCAGGATCAGCCGCAGCCGGATCTCTCCTTCGTCCACGGCAATCCGGTCCTTCCCTGGGCCGGGATCGTCAAGGCTGATGGAACGTAGCCCGGGTACCTTCTCTTCCGTGAGATCGGCCAGGGAAAGCATGGCTGCTCCGCGCGCTGCCGCCGCGGCACGGAGGAAGAACTCTGAGGGTATGCGTTCGCGGTCCGAAGATTCATCCAGGCGCGAGGTCAAGAGTACGAGCCGTTTTTCCGCCGCACGCACGGCCATATCGAACAGCAGCTTCTCCTCCTCGCCGCGCAAGGACTTGAGCGGGAGTCGTGGCGGATGTCCGATCTGTCTGCGCTCGTCATCGAGCAGCAGTGGATCCTGGCGCAGGCGGGCGGGGAAGCGTCCCTCATCCAACCCGGGGATGATCACCAGGGGAAAACGCAGACCGCGCGCGGCCACGGCAGAGAGAAGGTTGATGCCCCGGCGTTGAAAGCGGCCCTCCGGATGAGAGAGCGTGGCAAGCGATTCAGACAGGGCCGCGGTCATCCTCGACCGTGCTATGCGCCCATCCGCCCCGCCGGCATGAACATTCTCGAGCATGCTGAGGTCGTCGAAGACCGTGACAAAAGCACCCCAATCCTCGGCAGTCCCCAGCAGAGGCTGCAGCCGTCCTGCCAGCAGCGCCGCCCAATCAGGCCCTGAAAGGGCCTCGGGCCAGCCGGCTGTCGCCTGGCGCAAGGCAAGCCAGCCGATGCGGAGCGACTGCGCCGCCTCCAGGCGCCGGCGCGCGAGCGGGACTGACATCCGGTGGAACTCGCTCTCCTCGTCCTCAATCCCGGAAGCAGCATGCGCCTCAGCCCGGCCGAGGAACGCGTGCGCGTCCCGCAGCAGAGCCGCCGTGCCGCTGTCCCAGGCACCGAGGCCGGCGAGAAACCGGGCGTCGTTCGTCAGGGCGCGCCACTGGGGCACATCCCAGGCGCCGGCGGCCTCCGCCGGCAGCGCAGCTGCGACCAGTTCCATCGCCGTCAGGATCGCCTGTCGGGAAAACGACTCCGGCTCCAGGCCGGCGACGGCCAGGACCGCCCGCGCTAAAGGCCGTTCGCTGAAGGCGCTGCCGCCGTGCAGAAAATAGGGAACGCTCCGCAGGCGGCAGGCTTCGGTCAGTGCGGGCGCCTCTTCTTCCGGCCGCCGCAGGATGACGGCCGCTTCATAGAAACCTCCGATCACACCCTCCTGCACGGCGCGGAGAACCTCGCGGATTACTTCGACGGCAGCGCGCGATTCGCCGGGAACCGAGACCAGTACGAAGGACTCGTCCGCCGCCGGCGCCGCCTGGGTGCCTGCCTGGATTTCGGACTCAGCAAAAATGCGCTGCGCCAGAAGGCTGAGGCCGTCGTTCCTGATCTCCTGCGCCAGCGGCACCGCAGTTGCGCCAAGTTCCCTTTCCCGGGCATCGAGAAAAGGGGCTGCAAAGCTCGATCCAGCCTCGTTTACATAGGGCATGAAATAGACAAGATCCAGCTCATCTTTCAGAGAGTGCAGCAAGTCCGCCTGGATGCCGGTGGCATCATAGATGCCATAAATCAACAGCGATCGAGTGCCGAGAATGCCGCTCGCCCCCGAAGCGCCCGTCGCAGCCTGCCGAAAATCATCGCCAACGTCCCGGAAGGAGGAAACACGCGCCCGGAAACTGCGGTAGAGGCGCACCAGGCCGAGCAGGTGATGCGCCCGATCGGGCGTCAGGCCTTTCATTTCCGGCAATGAGTTCTCGAGAGCTTCCGGCGCGATACCGGCGTCTCTCAGATCCCGGAACGTATCCAGGAGAGCGCCGCGGAAACCGGCAAAGCCGGCCACCTGCGCGAACACCTGCGGTGTGTGCGCTTGCAGGATATCTTCCAGCAGCAGAGATGCCCCCAGATGGGGCAGCCTCGGCCGCGCACGGCTGGCGCGCGCACCGGAGCACAGTTTTGCCGCCAGATCGAGGAACGTATAAAAGCGCAGGTTCGCTGCGGAGCGCCCTTGCCCGGCGATCTGGTTTTTTAAAAACGCGGCGAGTATGTTTGAACCCACCAGCACGGCGACAGGCGCGAGGGGGTCTCCCGCCTGCTCTTCGGCAATCGTCTCGATCAGGCGCGCTTCGAGTGCGGCAAATGTGCCGGTGAAGATGCGGTGTGCCATGGTACCTGATTTGGATTTTGGATTGCGGATTTACAGAACGCGTTCCCTCTCCAGCCAGTCAGGACCGCAAAACCCAAAGCCCGCAATCCGAAGTCTGCAATCCAGAATCCAAAATTGGAAGACTTCCGATGAAACCGAGTGCCGGTTCGTGTGATCTTATAAGTGAGATCAAAGAGGACATTCTAGCGTCCTTGATTGCAGGTCGTGAAGGGTTTTTCGGGAGTGCGCGAGCTGATATAATTAACTTCTTAATTATGAAACGGATACAGGAAAAAACCCGAAATCTTTTTGATATTCATTCGATTTCCTTCCGGCTCTATCTCATCATCATACCGACCACAATTCTGGCCATCATGCTGATCAGCTATGTGGACAACCGCGTCACTACGAGCATGCTGGATCAGGACGTCAAAAACAAAACAACCACCATCGCCGGCCAGTTGGCCGACGATCTGGCCAGGCTGGATCCCGCTACCAGTCCCGAATTGCTGCACATCTGGCTTGGGCAGATAGTCGAAACCAACTTTTATATCTCGCGGATCGACGTCTTCCGCCTGGCCGGCGACACCCTCACTCGCATTGTGACGACGTCGAATTCCATCACTCAACCGATAAGCGTCGACGAAATGAATTCGGTCCGCCGGGCAATTCCGCTCGAGTTTACACAGTTTCAGGACCGGGAACGAGTCTGGAAGGAGATTGTTCCGTTCGCCAACAGGACCCGCACGGTCATCGGCTGCGTGAGCGTGGTCAGCTCGTTGAGTGAGTCGGATCTGGTGGCCAAGGTTCATGACCAGATCAATTTATACCTGATTCCCAGTTCGATCGCCGTGTTGGTGCTGCTGCTTCATTTCCTTTTCACCCGCGTCCTGACGGGGCGTATCTGGAGGCTGGGGCACGCCATGGCGCAGGCAAGGCAGGGCGATCTGGCCAAGCGCGCCCCCGTGGACCGGCACGACGAGCTCGGCGCCATCGCCCAGCTCTTCAACGAAACCATGGGCGAGATCGAACGGGCCTCACGGGAGCGGGACCAATTGCTCGAGGAGCAAAAGAATTTCAACGCGCAACTGCAGGCAAAGGTGCGCGAGGCGACGCAGGAGCTGTCCTCGGCCAACATTCAGTTGGGCCAGGTCAACCAGGATCTGCTCGAGACACAGCGCCGCCTGACCCGCTACGAGCGCATGGCGATCGCGGGCCAGATGGCCGCCGCGTTCGCCCACGAGGTCGGCTCGCCTTTGAGCGCCATTTCCACTCACCTGGAGTTGATGGCCGAGGAATCCAGCTGCAGCGGGGAGGCGCGACACCGCATTCAGCTTGTTCAGCAGCAGATCGGCCGCATCACAGGATTCGTCGAGGAGCTGCTTTCGGAAACGCGTGCGGCCGTCAAGGCTCACGGCAGGGTCCAGCTTAACAGCATCCTCAGGCAACTCCTGCTCTTCCTGGGTCAGCATTTCGAACGCCATCAGATCCTTATCGAAACGCAGCTCGAACCCTCCCTGCCCGAGATCGAGGCCGACGCGCAGCAGCTTCAGCAGGTTTTCCTCAACCTGCTCAACAATGCTGCCGATGCGCTGCCGCACGGCGGCACCGTGAGAGTTGAAACCAGGGTGGAGACCGACGAGCGGGGCCGGGAACTGGCTGCTGTTTCCGTTTCAGATAATGGGGTGGGAATCGCCCCCGAAGAGCAGCAGCGGATTTTCGAACCGTTCTTTTCCACCAAGGACTTTCGGCGCGGCACGGGCCTCGGCCTCAGCATCGCTGCCCGTATCGTGCGCCAGCACGGAGGTACAATCTCGCTGGAGAGCACACCGGGTGTGGGCACGACCTTCACGATTCGCTTCCCGTCCTTGACGGCCAATGAAATTATCCCTGAAGAGGTGAGCACGACGTGAACGCCGAGATGACCTCGACCGGCAGGATCTTGATCGTCGATGATGATTCCGCCTCGCTCTCCTCCCTGGGCGAAGCGATGACCAGGGAAGGATACCGGGTCACCCTCGCCGGCAGCGGCGAGGAAGCAGCCCGTCTTGCTCATGAGCAGGAATTCGATGTCGTCATCACGGATTTGCGCATGCGCAAAATCGACGGGCTGCAGGTGCTGCGCACTTTCAAGGCGCTTCGGCCCGAGACGGTGCTCATCGTGATGACCGGCTTTGCTTCGATGGAGACCGTAGTCGACGCGATGTCGGCCGGCGCCTATGATTACATCTCCAAGCCCTTCCGTCTGGAGCAGATGCGCCTGAAGGTGCGCCAGTCTCTGCAGTACGCGAAATTGCTCCATGAGAACAAGGACCTGCGGGAGAAGGCACAAAACCGCGACCTGCAAGGGGAAATCATTGGATCGAGCCCCGCGATGGTCGAGGTGTTCAAAACGATCGCCAAGGTCGCGCCCAGCGATGCGACCGTTCTGATCCAGGGGGAAAGCGGGACGGGAAAGGAACTCGTGGCGCGTTCGATCCATCGGCTGGGCCACCGGAAGGAGAAGCCGTTCCAGGCCGTCAACTGCGCCTCGGTAGCCGAGACTCTTCTCGAGAGCGAACTGTTCGGTCACGTCAAAGGCTCGTTCACGGGTGCGACCGCTTCCAAGCCGGGCATCTTTGAAGTCGCCGACCGCGGCACGGTGTTTCTCGACGAGATCGGGGACACAACTCCGGCGATGCAATCGAAGCTTCTGCGGGTGCTGGAGTCGGGAGAAATCATGCCCGTGGGCAGCACCACAGCAGCTCATGTGGATGTGCGCATCATCGCGGCCACCCATCGCGATTTGACGGACCTGGTGGAACGGAAAGAGTTCCGCGAGGATCTCTACTATCGGCTCAAGGTCGTCACCATCGAACTGCCGGCTTTGCGCAACCGGATGTCCGACCTGCCGCTGTTGTTTGATTTCTTCCTGAAGAAGTACTCCGCGCGGCAGGGCAAAACCCTGGCGGTTCATCCGGAGGTGCTGTCATATCTGGAAGGCTATTCGTGGCCCGGAAACGTCAGGCAGCTGGAAAACGTGGTGGAGCGCGCCGTGGCGCTCAACACCTCGGGAGTATTTGCGCTCGAGGATCTCCCGGAAGAGATCCAGGTCTCGAAGACGAAGCCGCCCCAGGCACGGGAGGGGGCCTGGCCGACGCTGGCCGAAATGGAGGACCGTTACATCCAGGAAGTGATCGAAGCCACCAACGGCAACATCTCCCGCGCCGCCGAGATCCTCGGCATCGACAGACGCACCCTCTATCGCCGCATCGAGCGCACCATCGAGCCCTGATCGCCCTGACTCCCAAGCCCGGCTGGAGCAAGGTTACCAACAAAGATGCATCATAAACTTATATCAAGGACCCTCAGACAGCAGACCGCAAATATCGGGGCACAAGTTATTACGTCTTTGGTGGAGACTTCTGCATGGACTAGCTTCATTCAACGATTGTCAGGAGCCGCGATATGATTTTCAAGCTCAGATTGGAGGAGATTGCTGGCTTGGCATTGCTTGCCATCGTCGTGGCATTGCAGCTGGCTGCATGTGGTCGAAGCAGCGAAATGGGGTCGGACCGACGCAAGACCTATTTGGCCAACAGATTCGACAAAGATGAGCTCCAATAAACCCCCTCAATCTCGATTTTGGACCCTCTTTTTCGCAAATATGCGGTTTGGACACAACTCCCTCTTTTGAACGTGTGCGAAACTCGCGCGTGGAGGTAAAGAACTTTTTCAGCTACTGCAACTGTTCGTCGCTCGAACGCGAAGCGACGGAAGACGGACGCATTGTCCTGTTTGAGAAAAAGCAGGGACGATGGATTGAAGTGGCAAACACCCGGGAAGGTGAATGACATCCCGTAGAACGGGAATCTCGGGCGTTTTTGCCACAGGATGCGCAGACCTGCCACATGGGCTGCAATCATCATGTTTTCATAGCGTTACGAAAGACTCTCGCTTTTGTACTGCATGATTGCGACAGGCCTGACGGTTCTTAAATCCCGCCAATATCATCCATAAATGCCTGCATTAAAATCAGTTAAAAGAATCAACCTCGATTGGCACACATCATGCCTATACCACGGGCGGATGCGGCCGGGAATCCGGCCGGAGCAATTCTATGTAAGGGGAGGGAAAAGAAAATGTTTACTGTGAGAAAGATCTTCCAGGGCAAGAAGATTGTCCAGCCCGGATTTGGGCGCGGGTTTGGCTTGGGTCTGGCAATGGTTTTGCTGATTCTGGGCGGGGCTCTGGGCTTCCGTGCGGCCTACGAAATGGGCGCGTCCAGTTCCGCCTCGGGGGCTGCGGTCACGAGTGCCAACAATCCCGTAGAGCTGAGCAAGGGCTTTGAAGGGGTGGCCAAAGAAGTCGAAGGCGCTGTGGTCAATATTAACACCGAGCAGATCATCCACAACGCCAGCTCGGCGATGAGCGATCCATTCCAGCAGTTTTTCGGCGGCCAGGATCCGTTCGGCTTCTTCAACAGGCAGATGCCACGTGACTTGAAGCAGAAGAGCCTGGGCTCGGGTTTCGTGGTTGATTCCAATGGGTACATCCTGACGAACCACCACGTGGTGGAGCATGCATCCTCGATCAAGGTCAAGCTGGACGACGGCCGGGTGCTGGGTGCGAAAGTGGTGGGAACCGATCCTCAGACGGATATCGCAGTGCTGAAAATAAATGGATCGGGCTTTTCGACGCTGAAACTTGGCAACTCCGACCAGATTCAAGTCGGAGACTGGGTGCTGGCTTTCGGCAGCCCGTTCGGCCTGCAGAAGACCATGACTGCGGGAATCATCAGTGCCAAGGGGCGCGTGATCGGCGCCGGTCCGTATGACAACTTCCTGCAGACGGATGCGGCCATCAATCCCGGCAACAGCGGCGGTCCGCTGGTGAACCTCAATGGCGAGGTGGTCGGCATCAACACTATGATTGCCAGCGACAACGGAGGATTCCAGGGCATCGGGTTTGCCATCCCCGTATCCATGGCAACCAAGGTTTACAGCCAGATCGTAAAGAACGGCAAGGTCACGCGCGGCTATCTCGGAGTCACCATTCAAAGCATGACCCCGGAGCTGGCCAAAAGCTTCAACCTGAGCCCGGACAAGGGCGCTCTGGTGGCGGAAGTAGTAAATAACGGACCTGCGGCCAAAGCCGGCGTGCGGCCCGGGGACGTGATTCTGGAGTACAACGGCAAGCAGATACACAGCTCCAACGATCTGTCACTCGCGGTCGCGGAAACCAAAGTCGGCGATTCCGCCAGCCTGAAGCTTCTTCGCGACGGCAAGGAAATGTCCCTCGAAGTGATGGTTGGGGAGAGACCCGCGGACGTTGCCGAGAGCTTTCCTGCCTCCAGTGCCCAGGAGCACGGCAAGCTGGGGGTTACGGTGGAGAACATCACTCCTGAGGCGGCCCGACAGATGCATCTTTCCTCCACTACAGGAGCTCTCGTGACCGAGGTGCGGCCCGGCAGCCCGGCAGAGGAAGCCGGCCTGCAAGCCGGCGACGTGATTCGGGGCATCAACCAGATGACCGTAAACAATGCGTCCGAGCTCGTGGCGGCAACTCGGAATCTGAAGAGCGGAGATACCGTCAGATTGAGGCTGGTACGCAACGGCCAGAGCCTGTTCCTGGCCTTCGAATTATCCTGACGCCACAGCCGGAGCTCGGGCCGGCCGTGCGGCGTTGATGACAGGGCCTGCAACGGGTGTCAGGTCCTGCCCGGCATGTGAGGGCAGCAACCCCAGTTCCGAGGCATGTTGCAGCGGAACCGGGCTCTCGGGGGCGCTGCCCTCACTCTTTTTTAGCAACCACGAAATTGCGAAACCCACGAAGGGGTCGTCGTGTGTTTGGCGCATTCCATGCTTGCTGAGGATTCCTTGGCGGGCGAGACCGGCAGTGGTAAGATAGGGGCGAGATTTTATCTCCTCAACAAATCACGGCAGGTGTATTGAAACAATGGAAGAGAAGGAATACCTCGCCATCGCTCAGGATCTTTTCAAAGAAGCTTATGAGTATCAGATGGAGGGAGAGTTCGAAACCGCAATTGAGCTTTATCGGCGTTCCATCCTGGCTTTCCCCACGGCTGAAGCCCACACCTTTCTGGCGTGGACCTACAGCGAACAGGGAAAGCTGGACGACGCCATCGCCGAGTGCAAGAACGCAATCCAGATCGATCCCGACTTCGGCAATCCATACAACGACATCGGCGCTTATCTGATCGAAAAGTCGGAGCACGAGGAGGCCATCCCGTGGCTGCAAAAGGCGATTCGGGCCAAGCGCTACGAAAACCCGCATGACGCCCACTGCAACCTGGGCCGCAGCTACATCGCCCTGGAGATGTTCAACAAGGCGCGGGAAGAATTCGAGGCGGCCTGCAAACTGAAACCGGACCATGAGCCGGCACGCGAAGGGCTGCTGTTTCTCAAAATGCTCATCCAATAAAGCGGGCCTGGAAAAGCAAAATCTCAACGCTGAGGGCCCAGAGATGTTACTGTGTTTCTCTGCGGTCTCGGCGTTCTCTGCGTTGAGATTTTTATTCCCGGCGAAGAAGTTTCAAGAGTTCGTGCAGGTTCTCCAGGCGGGGTCCTGCACTCCAGTTGTGGTGTCTTCCGTCGCGATCGAGAAGAGCCACCGGCATCCCGGCAGCTATTGCACCAGCAACATCCTCGTGCAGGGAGTCACCCACGTGCAGAGCCCTGGGAGCGGCTGCATTCATGGCATCCAGCGCCCCGCGGAAGATGGCCGGATCAGGCTTGGCCGCAGCCACATGCCATGAAAGCACCACCTGCTCGAAAAAGGAATCGATCTCGAGGTTGGCCAGGATATCGAAGAGGCGCGAATCAAAATTGGAAATCACTGCCAGTCGATAGCCTCGCGAGCGCAGCCGCTCCAGGCACGTGCGCGTGTCATCATAGAGCGTCCATGCGCGCGCACTCCTGAAGGCCGCGAAAAGTTCCTCGAAGTATTCACTCAGAACTTCCGGAGACATCCGGCTGGCAAAGACCTGGCGCACAATATCCATCCACCATGCTTTTTCAGCCCGAATGCCGTTTTGTCCTGGTGAGAGACCCTGGAGGGACTTGGCGTGGAAAGCTGCCCGGAAGGCCGCTTCTACTGCTGCCGGGGCGGCAGTGACCCCATAATTTCCGGCGATGCGGCTGTAGACCTCCCCCACAGAACCCTTCACCTTGAACAAAGTTCCCGCCGCATCAAAAAAAACAACGTCCGCAACATCCGTCATCCGTCACCCCTCATCCATCATGCTTGTATCATTGGTCATCCGCCATTTCTTTCTGGTATCGTTTAACACTTATGAAACGCTCGCCGCTAGCGATTATTTTTTTAACGGTATTTGTTGATCTCGTGGGATTTGGCATCGTCCTGCCGTTGCTCCCATACTACGCCGAGAGCTTTGGCGCATCTCCCTTCACGATCGGGCTGCTATCAGCGAGCTATTCCCTAATGCAGTTTCTTTTCACGCCGATCTGGGGACGGCTGTCGGATCGTTACGGCCGGCGGCCCCTCATCATGATCAGTCTCGCGGGCTCCTGCGGCGGGTTTTTGATCTTCGGCCTGGCCGGAACCCTCCCGGCCCTGTTTATCGGCCGGATGGTCGCAGGGATCGCAGGCGCCATCATCCCGACGACCCAGGCTTACATCGCGGATTTGACCCCTCCCGAGGGGAGAGCCAAGGGCATGGGACTGATTGGGGCCGCGTTCGGGTTGGGCTTTATCCTCGGCCCCGCCATCGGCGGATTGCTCGCCCCGTATGGCTACAACAAGCCCGTACTGCTCGCCTCGGCACTGGCAGGCCTTAACCTCGTTTTCGCCTACTTCAAGCTGCCGGAATCGTTGACCGAAGTTGCCCGGGGCCGGGCTCAGAGTCGCCGGTTCAACCTCAAGACCCTGGCGGAGGCGCTCGCCCATCCGCAGATCGCGCCCTTGCTGGCCATGTACCTGGTGGTGATTTTCGCCTTTTCGAACATGGAAGCCACGTTCGGCCTGCTGAACGAGCATCGTTACGGTTTGACGGCCCGCGAAACCGGGTATCTCTTCGCTTTCATCGGTATCCTCATGAGCGTGATGCAGGGGGTTCTGGTCGGCCGCCTCGTGCGCCGCCTGGGGGAGAGACGTCTCATCGTGCTGGGCACCTTTACCATGATCTTCGGGCTGGGCCTGATGCCCTTCTCCCCCAATATGACCGCATACTGCCTCATTCTTACGGCCGTGTCTTTCGGCGCGGGGATCAACAACCCCTCGATCACAGGCCTGCTGTCCCGTTCCTGCAACATCGACGAGCAGGGGGGGATTATGGGCATTGCTCAGTCAATGGCGAGCCTGGGGCGGATTCTGGGGCCGCTTTGGGGCGGCTATGCGTTTAAAGCGTTCGGGATTGTGTCGCCGTTTGTCACCGCCGGCCTTTTTATGGGGCTGGCGTTTCTCCTCAGTCTGGTGACCCTCAGAAACTCAGTCGGCAGTGGACAGTAAGCAGAAGGGATCATGTGTAAGACCCAGGGGCCCCGCTGCATCCACCGCCATCGACCTACAGCTTTTTTGTGACGCTCATACCTGCACGACTGACGGGAACAAACTCGGTCTTCAGGTGCGGATCCCCGGTGATACTGCGGATGAAGTCGGCCAAGTCGCGGCTCTTATCGGTGACGTCGTGCGCGACGAAGAATCCTCCCGGGCGCACCTTGGGGAGGAGCAGTTTCAGATATCTGACATAGTCCTGTTTGCGGGCATCGAGAAACACAAAGTCGAAGGGCCCGGTCAACATCGGGATGACCTTGAAGGGATTGTCCTGAAGAAGATCAACCTTGTCCAGCAGCCCGGCCTGTTCGAGACTGCCGAGCGCGCCGCGCCCCGGCTCTTTCGAGGACTCGACTGAGACCAGTCTGCCTCCGGTCTGGCGGAACGCCATCCCCAACCAGATGGCAGCGTAACCTCCGCTGGCGCCGATCTCCAGGCCCGACGCGAGCTTGTTTTTCAATATGAGATCGTACAGATAGCGGCCGTCCTGGGGAAACAGATCGGTGCGGCCTGGTTTGCCGGAAATCGACTTGAGGAGGGTCACCAGGCGCGGATCGGGAAGGTTGTCATAGGCGTTCTGCTCCGTCTGCGATTGCGGCAGGAGTTCGGGACCAAAACCGGCAGTGAGCAGAGCAAATATGAAGGCAAGGAGGTTGCAGCGGGTCACGGTCGGGGTTCTGAATTTGCACGCCCGCAGGGATGTCATTTTTTGCGCATGTGAATCTCTGTGCCGCCTCGTTTGAAGCACACCTCGTCCATCAGCTGATTGATCAGAAAAATGCCCCTTCCATGACCGGAGAAGACCCTCTCACCCATGACGGGGCTGGGGATCGCATTCACGTCAAATCCCGCACCTGGATCCCGGACAACGATCAGTATCCCCCTTGAATGATCGCAGCATGCTGTCACCCTCACCTCCTTGCCAGGGTCCTCTTTGCAGCCATGGACGACGGCATTGGTCAGAGCTTCCTGCAACGATGCCTGGACCTCGAACTCCTTTCCCGCGATGCAGCCCGATTCTCTCGCAAGATCGAGGATGCGCATGACCACGGGATAAATGGCGTCAATCCTGGCCGCAAACGTGACGTCAAGGCGCAGGAGGAGCGCGTCATTTTCAAATTCGCAGATATCCGGATGCTCGTCAGCCATTGGCTGGCATTATAACCCGTTGCGGCGCTCAGGCAAATATTGGGATTCCCTAATAACCCCAACCGCACCTATCTTCACTGATTGGATTCCTCATCCCGGCCCCGAGCATGGCAGGCCTTGATTTACGTTGGAGCCCCTTCTAACATTCATAGCGGGTGTGGATTACGTGCGAGAGTCTTAAGCATGCAGCCGAGCTCCGTGGCGTGAAACTTCGCGGGCTTCCTTCCATCTTATAGCCGGTGATGGAAAGAGTGATGCTGCCTGCGCCGGCGTCCGGATTCAATCCTAGGAGATCTTCATGAAACGAAGATGTTCATTGTCTGTTTTTCTAGTGCTTGTCCTTTGCAGCACTGCCGCTTGGGCAGACCAGATCATTCTCAAAAGCGGACAGCGATACTCGGGGAGATTTGTGCGGGGCGACAGCAGCGTCGTGGAATTCCAGATCCTCGGGAGAATCGAAAGCTTCAAGACGGCCGAAGTCAGCCAGATCCTCTTTCAGGAGCCGGAGATCACGGTCCCAGCTCCGGCACGGACATCCGGCACGGCTCCGGCCAAGACTCAGCAGGCGGTCGAGCAACCAGCGGTGCAGCCCGCTGCCCGCGTTGCTCCCACAGCGACTGCTTCCGCTGTAACATTTCCGACAGGAACCACCATAGCCATACGGACGACCTCCGCGATCGACACAGACACCAACAAGGTCGGCGACGCGTTCAGCGCGGTTCTCGATGAGCCCTTGATGTCGGGGGACCGTGTCGTGGTGCCGCGGGGAGCCGACGTAAAAGGGACGATCGCCTACGCCAGGCAATCCGGCAAACTCACGGGGCAATCCGAACTGATCTTGGAACTCACGGAGTTGAAGGCCAATGGCAAGTCTTATGTGATCCGCACATCAGACTACAATGAGGTGGGAGCATCCCGAACCAGGCAGACGGCCACGGCCGCGGGCGGCGTCGCTGCCGTCGGCGCGATTATCGGCGCCATCGCTGGAGGCGGCAAGGGAGCGGCTGTTGGGGCTGCCACGGGCGCTGCCGTGGGTACCGGGGCTGTTGTCTTGACGAAAGGGCAAACCCTCAAGGTCCCCGTGGAGACCCTGCTCGAGTTCAAGCTCGAACACGAACTCGTCATCGACCAGCAATGACTCTTTGATCCTGACAGCCTGGAGTGCGGCAGCGAACTGCTGCCTTCGCATAGAGCGAAGACTGCCAAAGAGAATCGCATGGCGCAAGCAGGCTTGCGCGCTCCAAGAACCTCAGCTCGATAACGCTGGCTTGTGTACCGTCGCGAATCCGGGCCTCGAATCACCTTGCCGCGCAGGAACCCGCCTGATATAAGTAGTTTTTGGGTCTGGACGCTGAGAGCGAGCATCTTTGATTTCAAGGTCTTCATTGCAAGCATGGTTGCCGTAATTCGGGACAGGAGCATACCTGGAATGCGAGTTCCCGGGGTCGGCGGCATCTACTCCCTGACAAAATCGGGCTCTGCCGGCGGAACGTCGAAGCGGACGGACGAGGCGGCATTGCCCACTCTGCGGCATTTTCTCGAGGTTCAGCCGTGATCGGCGAAACTCTCATGGCCCGGAAGAAGTTTTCCGAACTCACAGTTCTGGATGAGACCGTCTTTCCGCTGGATCGCGCCGCTTTGACGATCTGCCTCGAGGAATATCCGGCCATCGAGGTCGATGCCTATCTGCGCAAGCTGGACACCCTGGCCGCCCGCACAGAGGTGCTTGCCGGACGGGACCGCACCAGCGGCAACATCCTGGAATGCCTCAATCAGGTGCTGTTCGTGCAGGAGGCTTTCCGGGGTAACACGGACGATTACTATGATCCGCGCAACAGCTACTTGAATGAGGTGCTGGACCGCAAGCAGGGCATTCCCATTTCCCTTTCTGTGATCTATATCGAGATCGCGCGCCGCATCGACTTCCACATCCAGGGTGTGGGCTTTCCGGGCCATTTCATCGTCAAGTGCCCCGGCAGCGGGCGCGAGGTGCTGATTGATCCCTTCCATAATGGGCGGGTCCTTACCGTCGAGGATTGCCAGGAACTCCTCGATCGGGTCTATGGCGGTTCAGTTCCGGTGCAGCCGGCCCACCTGTACCCGATGGAAAAGAAGGCTATCATTACCCGGATGTTATTCAATCTCAAGGGGCTGTACTATCAGAGGGAAGACTATCACAAGGCCCTGTCGGTCGTGGACCGGATACTGATGCTCAACCCCGGCATCACCTCGGAAATCCGGGACCGTGGGCTGCTGTACATGCAGACCAGTCTTTTTTCCAAGGCACTCGCAGACCTCGAGTACTACCTCGAACATGCCAAGGCTCCGGAGGACGTCGCTTACATCGAAGCGCACATAAAGACGCTCCGGGGAGTGGTTGCTTCCTCCAACTAAATCACGGATGAGTCATACTAATCAGTTTGTTAGTATGAAGACATTGAACCCATTGGAAGATAGAACCGCCCCCCGAAGGGCACGAAAAAAACAAAACGGCACAGCCGCGGAGAAGAGGGACCTCGAAGAGGCGGCAGACCATAGCCCCGGCCGTGAGGCCGGGGTTTAAGGCAATCGGAATGAGCGCCGAAGGTGTGGCACAAGACATATGTGCCGGTCCTTCGGACCTCAATTCTTTGTCTCACTCAATGCTTGATGGGAAGGGCTACTACGGTCCCCGGAAGGTAGCCATGTCCGGAGTCCACCTCGACGGGAGTTCCCGGCCGCAGGAAAGCCGTCTTGATGACCGCGAGAGCGAGCGGCTTCCCGAGGCGCGGAGAGGGCACGGCTGAACACACTTCGCCGATCCTGACTCCCTCCGAGCGCACTTCCGCCCCTCTGGCCGGCGGTTCGTGATTGTCAACCACGACGCCGCCCAACCTGCGGTCCAGGCGGCCCCGGTGCGCGATGCGGGCAACGATTTCCTGCCCCCGGTAGCAGCCCTTGTTCATGCTGATTGCCGCATCGAGTCCCATCTCCACAGGAAGAGACCTGTCATCCATATCGCTCCCATACCAGGGAATCCCCGCTTCAGTCCGGGCCCAGTTCAATGCCCGCAGTCCGACCGGTTGCACCCTCTCAACTTCAGTCCATTGATTCCAGACCCCCGGCAGATCCGCGCACGGCAGCCATAGGTCGTAGCCGCCGCTGCCTGAGCGATCGCGATTCACAACAACCCAATTGCCCCTCTCCCGCTCAATCGTCCGATGTTCCAGCGGCCGAAGTGTCGACAGGGAAACCCCCGCGGCAGTCTCCATGATTTTTCCAGCCTTCGGCCCCTGCAGCGAGAGAATCCCGAAAGCGTCGGTGATGTCGTCCAGAGACACGACGTCGCTGACAATATGCTTGGCCAGGGTCGCGAGGGCACGGTCGACTCCGCACGGCGGGCATTCCAGCCACAACTCGTCCGCAAAGGCATAAACCCAGAGGTCGGACTCCATCAATCCCTGGCGCGTCAATAGTGCGGCATAACATCCTGTCCCCATCCCGAGGTCCTTGATGTTGTGGGTCAGCATGCTGTTCAAGTAGCGATGTCTGTCTTTCCCCGCTGCCCGCAGCTTGCCAAGAAAGCAAGCATTCAGGGCGCCTGCGGTCAGACGCAGGGCCTGGTACTCCGCATCCGGATTGCCATAGTGGGCAGCGACTTCCCAGCCGCAATAGGGCTCGAAGCATGCGCCGGCGGCTGCTTCGGCTTCGTGAAGGGGCGTGGTGCGGGATTTCAAGTCAACCTCCGTGCGGCAATGGATCAAAAACTCGGCCGCAGACATGTCATGGAAACCGACATTCGAAAGGGTCCCGACAGCACCCCTCCGGGCCTAAAACTAGATATTAGGCGGCCCGCCCTAATGGTACAATTCGATATTCGCGCGGCAAATACTACGGATCTTTCAGTTATTCGCGAGATGCTCCAAGTGACAGCTGAGATGGTTCCCTTCACCAAGCACGTTTTCGTCTGCACATCAGGCAAGGTGTGCCCCGTAGAGGGCTGCTCCGTGAACGTGCACGCTCGCCTGAAGGAACTGGTGAGGCAGGCGGGTCTCGAATCGTCCATCCGCATCAATCATGCGGGGTGCATGGGCCAGTGCGGAAACGGGCCCATGGTCGTGGTTTACCCCGACAATGTCTGGTACTGCGGCGTGAAGGTCGAGGATGCCGACGTGATATTCACCGAGCATCTGCTCGGCGGCAAGCCGGTCGAGCGACTGATCTACCACCCGCTCAAGCCGGGGATAAACAAAAGGAACCTCGCAGCCCCTTGAGAATCGACCTGCAAATTCCTGCGATTCGGACACTGGGAAATGCCACCGAAACACGAGGCACACGGCACGGCATGGACGCATCGCAAGAATCCTAACGCAGAGTTCGCTGAGATCGCAGCGTCTGCGTGCACCTGCGGTGAGCGGCCTCAGCAAACTCTGCGTTGAGATTTTTCGAGTGCGGCGATGCGGCGCTGTGTCATTCGTGGCTGCTTTTTAATCGCGACGCCTGAATCGCGGCCGCAAACTCCATGCGCCTTGCCTTTCTCCGGATTTTTTATTAGGCTGTTTGCTCTTTTCCTTTCCCTAGGGGGTATCCATGAGCGAGCCCGCCCGGAATGTCCTTGGGTTCCATCCTTCCACACGGCTGTATCGTTTCACTCTTCTGTTGTTTGTCAGCATGCTGACTTTCGGGTCCTACTTCGCCTACGACTCTATCGGAGCCATTGAAAACATCCTCATTCAGAAGATGGGCATCTCCACGGGGACCATCGGAAGCCTTTACTCCGCTTATTCCATCGCCGCAATTGCCATCGTCTTTTTCGGCGGGGTCATCACGGACCGGCTGGGAACCCGGCGTGCCTCTCTGCTGTTCTCTCTGCTGGTGACTCTGGGAGCGCTGATCGTTGCGCTGGCCCAGTCGTCCTGGATGCTTTTTGCCGGGCGCCTCGTGTTTGGGGCGGGGTCAGAGTCGCTGGTGGTGGCCCAGTTGGCTATTCTCTCCAAGTGGTTCAAGGGGAAAGAGCTGGCCCTCTCCTTCGGTGTGGCGCTGACCATCAGCCGCCTGGGAACGCTTTTTTCGTTCAATACGGAAGCCCTGATCGCCAGTTATTTCGGAAACTTCCGTTACGCGTTGTGGGCCGCATTTTTCCTCTGTGGCCTTTCCCTACTGTGTAACCTCGTGTCCAATGCCATGGACCGGCGGGGAGAGATCGTGCTGGGAACGAAAGAGGAAGGGGCGGGAGACAAGATCGTATTTGCCGATGTGCGGGCCTTCACCAACACTTATTGGTATGTGACTCTGCTGTGCGTCACGTTCTATTCTGCCATCTTTCCTTTCACTGCCCTCTCCACCAACCTGATCGCAACGAAGTGGGGAATCGCCGATATACAACCGGGTGAGGGCGGCTTTTTCTACCAGGCCTTTTTTAATCTTTTCCACATGTTCACCACCGCTCCGGGAATCACGAGCATCCCCATCTTCGCATCGATGATCTTCGCTCCTTTCGCGGGCCGCATGGTGGACAGAATCGGCAGACGTGCCTCCCTCATGATTCTGGGATCCGTTCTGCTGATCGCGAGCCACCTGGTCCTGGGCCTGACACATATCGACCCGCGTTTGCCCATGATTGTGCTCGGCACGGCGTTCGTCCTGGTTCCGGCGGCTATGTGGCCCTCCATCCCGCTGGTGGTGCCCAAGGGAAAAGTGGGCACGGCCTTCGGCTTGACCACCATGATCCAGAACATGGGCCTGGCTCTGTTCCCCTATCTGAACGGGATGCTGGCCCACAACACCAGTTCTTACACCTCATCCCAAATCATGTTTGCCTGCCTCGGCCTGACCGGCCTGGTGTTTGCCATCCTGCTCAAGCGAGCGGATGCCGGCCGAGCCTATGTTCTGGAAAGACCGGAACAAAAGAACTAGGAAATCGATCGGAAGCGGCTGCTCTCATTGAATCTGGCATGCCGAGATCGGATTATGGACGCGGCGCGGGATTTAATCCGCTCGATCGCTTCGAGCGGATGCATATCAAACCGATCTCGGAAGTTTCAGTCCGGGTGGCGTAAGAACTGGAGGGACAGAAGTCGCAGGCCGACCACAAATGCGGCCGCCGCCAGAAAGAAACCCTGCCATTGCAGCATGCCGTTGCTCAAACCGAGGACCGCGTACCAGATCATGTCCAAACCCACTCCCAGGCTGCGTCCGGAGAGAATTGCCGCGGCATAAAGCCCGAATCCTCCTGCCAGGATGGCAAGTACGCCGGCTGCCCGCGCACCGGGGCTCCGCCCCTGCCCCAGCGCTCCCCAGATCAGAGCGGGAAAAACCAGAAAGCTCGTCGCCCAGTAGAGATTGTACTGCAAGGCGAGCACGACCACGATCAGCAGGACTGTCATCAGGACCGTCTTGGAGGAGCCGAAAGAGGGTGACTGCCCGCGCGTCAGGTACTTCGCAAGGAAATGCAGGCCGATCCATACGACGACCGCACCTGCCAGGATTCCCCAGAGCACGCCCCAGGCAGGGTGCGTCAGCAGAGGATCCTTGAGAGGTCCCGGATACGAGCTATTGTGAGGCAGGAGTCGCATCAGGCGGCAAAATAGAATCAGCGAATAAATCAGGCCGAGAGGCAGGAGCCACGCCAGGAAGAAAATTGCTTCCCGCAGGATTTTCCCCGTAGTCAGAGATAAGCGAGCCTGCGACCACCCAAAAACGAGCATGGCCAGAAACGGGAGGAAAGCGAGGTATTGCAGGAGCGTCATCGCCCACCCGGAAACGAAAGTATCGTCGCTCCAATTAAAAGCATTGTTCATCCCGGGCGCGACTGGCACGAGCTCATCAATGGAACGCAGAATGCGTTCTGCCGCCTGGCCGTATTTCCCGATGCTCGCCGGCTTCAGGTTTTCGATCGTGTCGTTGGGAGAATGGTAGACTTCCCTCACGCGCGCTTCATCCACCGATCCGCTGCCCAGGTTGACCGCAGGAATCCCGGCATGCAGAAAGGGCCCCTGGTCGGTGAGTGACAGTGCGATGGCCCTCTGAAGGCTTTCCCGAAAGCCGGAGGGGGCCACCACGGGCAGTCCTTGAGCTTCGGCAGCTCCGACCGCGATCCGGCGCAGCCACGCGGGCGCATAGCCGCTCATCTGCCCGTCTGCATCCAGCCGGAGTTCCGCCAGATCGCCGATGCTCACCCAGTCCAGGGAAAGCACCGCTGTGAATCGTCGCCTTTCCGGATAGTTTTGTGCGATGTCGGCGGCCCCGAGCATGCCCCATTCCTCGCCGTCGGTGGCAACGATCAGGAGGCTGTGACGAAGGGGGGAACCTGCAAACACCCGCGCCAGTTCAAGCATCACTCCGATGCCGGAGCCGTCGTCCATCGCCCCCTGCACCGTCGTGCGCGCCGTGTCGTAATGCGCGATCACAACGAGCATTTCCGGGAGTGTGCCTGCCCTGAAAGCTACGACGTTGCTTCCGACCTGGCGGCGCCCCGCTATCGTGGCATTGAAATAAGAGGGAGGATCGAGCGAGTAGCCCAGATCCTTCAGATGATCCCGCAGATTGCCTGTGGCCTGCCGCGCCTCGATGCTTCCCAGCACCCGCCTTGGGTTTTGGGTCACGAACTCCTGCGTGACTTGGAAAGCCTGCTCCGCATTAAACAGGAGCGGGGTCTGGGAAACGGGCATGGCCGTCCTGTCGCCGCTGCCCCAAAATGGCGCCGTCAGCCAGCACAGGATCACGGCTGCGGTGATGCCGAGTACGATCTTTGTTTGCCTGGCGTTCATACCGAGGGAAGAGTCTAGCACAAAAGAATCTCAGTGCAGAGGGCGCAGATGTCGTGGAGCAAGAATTCGTTTCCTCTGCTATCCTGATGTTGAAATTCTGGTGTTATCATGCGTGAACAACCCATATCGCCATGAGGGAGTGTGAGATGAAAAAACGCATTCTGGCTGTCTGCGCCCTGTCGTTCTTCGCGATGGCGTTCCAGCAGCAACAGCAACGGACACCGCTTGAAGCCGCAAGATCGCGCATCGAAGCGATCACAAGATCCATCAACGCCAAATGGGGGATCTACATAAAGTCCATCGAGACCGGGGAAGAAATCGCGCTTAATGCGGATGAGCAGATGGACACGATGTCGGTCATCAAGATCCCGCTCATGGTGGAAGCCTACCGCCAGGACGAGGAAGGGAATATCAAGCTGTCGGAGACTCACGCCCTCAAAGCTTCGGAAAAACGGCAGGGCACCGGCATCCTCCAGCGCTGGGCAGAGGGCACGGTGATGACCTATGAGGACATTATGGACCTCATGATCATCGTCAGCGACAACACGGCAACCGATCTCATCTTCCAGAAGGTCGGGGGGCCGGAGGCAGTCAACAAGCTCATGGATTCTTACGGGTACGACAAGATCCGCGCGACCGGCCTGGCGGCCGACTGGTTCAAGGCTCTTGCCGCCACCAATCGGGACACCTTCCACCGCGAAGCCAAGCACCCCTTCGGGCTGGCGACGCCGCGGCAGATCGGCCTGCTGCTGGAAAAGATCGAGAAAGGAGAGGCCGTCAGCAAAGAGGCGAGCCAGAAGATGCTCCAGCACATGCGCGGCCAGCTCTACGCCACCCGCATTCCACGTTATCTCTCTTACACCGGCTTCGGGCGCGCACCCCATAAGACTGGCGACTTCCTCCCGTACATCGCCAACGACGTCGGCGTGCTCGAAACCGGGAACAAGAGGGTCGTAGTGTCGATTTTCACCGCAAACCATTTCGGCATGGGAACGATGCTTGAAGACGCCGTCGCCCGCATCACCGAACAGGCCGCTGCTTACTTCGGCAGCAGGTGACGGCAATGAGCGATCAACCGATGCGTGCTGAAATCGTGTGGAACGGCGGCCTCCAGTTCACGGCCGGCGCCGGCGGCCATGAGACCCGGATGGACGGGGAGCGCCATGCCGGAAATACCCCTATGGAATTGCTGATGGAGGCGCTTGCCGGATGCATGGCCATCGATCTCGTGCACATCCTCGGCAGGATGAGATCCGAATTGAAATCGGTGCGGGCGCAAATCGAAGGAACGCGAGCAGATTCGCACCCGCGGCGATTCACCGCCCTCAACCTGCACTTCAAGATCGCCGGTAAGGACATCAATCCGGCCGACGTCGAGCGGGCCATCAAGCTGTCGCGGGAAACCTACTGCTCCGTCTATGCCTGCCTCCGGCCGGACACGGATGTGAAGATCACCTACGACCTGGGGCAGTAAAGCGGCCTGCCGGCGGTTGCTGCGATCACGGTGAACTCTGCGTGGAGATTTTTGGCAGCGGTTTTTATGCTCCTGGTTTGGAAATCTTCATCTTCATGAAGACGAGGCCGGTGAGGAGCTTGGGGTGGAAATAGGTCGACTCCTGCGGCAATCGCTCGCCAAGCAGCGCCACACGCTGGACCTGCTCCACGGTCACCGGGTTCAGGAAAAATGCCGCCTGACAGGCGCCTTCATTCACCCGCTTCATGCACACATCGCGGTCGCGGGCGAAGTCCACGTGGGCCTGTTTGACGACCTGGCTCTCGTCGATCCCGAGCAGCCGATCCAAGATCACCGCATGCAGGATGCTGACATCGATGTTGCGGTAGGCTTCCGCGTGTGCCAGCATGAGCGGGTCCACCTTGACCCTCAGCCGCAGCAGGAAGAATTTCTTGCGGGCGTAAAAGCCGAAGACGTGGGTCGCGTCCCGGCCGTTCGTCATTTTCTCCCACAGATCGGCTGCCCGGAGACATGGCTCCACCTCAAAGTACTTTCCGGCCGCCTCCAGGAATTTCTGGGGGGCGAAGTGCGGGAGGTCGCGGATCAGCCTGTGCGTAGGCAGGATTGTGATGCCGCCTTCGGCACTGTTGAAGCAAGCCACCATCCGGCTGTGGAACGATTCCGCCGCCGCCGGCTTCCATCCCTGCGCTTCGCACTCCCGCTTGTAGTTGAGCGCGCTTTCAAACCGGTGTTGGCCGTCGGCGACGAAGAGCTCCTCGGGGACCATGCCGTCCTGGATCCTGCGGACGGACTTTGTGTCGCTGATGGACCAAAGCCGGTGGACGCTGCCGGAATCGTCCTTTACTTCAATCTCCGGCGGCCGCGCCGCCGTTGTTTCTTCCAGGATACGATTGACCTTCAGCCGATCTTCCGTATAGATCATGAAGATCATATCCTCGTTGCACTCGGTGCTGCGCAGCAGCCGCAGACGATCCATTTTGGGCTCGGCAAGCGTGCGCTCGTGCGGCAGTATGCCGGCCGCAGAATGCTGCAGGTCAAGAAGTGCGACAAAGCCCCTGCGCAGCAGGCTTTCACCCTCGAATTCATACTGCTGGTAGTACGCATAGATGCTGGGGAGAGCATCCTGCAACAGGATGCCCCGATCGATCCAGGATTGAAGTGCTCCGGCAGCCTCCGGGTAATCGGTCTCAGGATTGTCGAGTTTCTCGAGGTTCCGGGTCACCCTCACAACATTGAAAGGGGAGCGCCGGTAACACTCCTTCTGCAGCGCCGGTGAGATTTTGTCGTAGGGTTGCGTGACGACGAGCGCAAGATCACCGACGATTTTCGGGCTGTAGCGGTACGCACGGAACGGACCAAGAAGCGCCATGGCAGGACCTCCTGCAATCAGCGCAACAAACCCTCCAGCTGAATGCTGCCCTCGGTTTTGGAATCCCGATATTTGATGATGATCGGTGTGTATACGGACAGTTGCTGCGCCTTACCCCACTCCAGGGTGATCGCGCGCGCCCCGGGGACGACCACAGCCCTGGCGGGGATCTCCAGCGGGCGGTCTTTCTCCCTCCGATAGACAGTCTCCTTGACCAGGTCATAGACGGGCGTGCCGCCGGTGAGAATGGTTCCCGCCCCCAGCACCGCCCCTTCGCGCACGACCGTCCCTTCGTAGATGCCGCAGTTGCCGCCTATCAGAACATCATCCTCGACAATGACCGGTAGAGCGCCCACCGGTTCGAGGACGCCTCCGATCTGGCTCCCGGCGCTGACGTGAACGCGCCTGCCGACCTGCGCGCAGGAACCCACCAGAGCGTGTGAGTCAATCATGGTGTCGTCACCCACGTGGGCGCCCACGTTGATGTACATGGGCGGCATGCAGGTGATCCCCTTCCCGAGATGCACTCCGTCCCGGATGGCGGATCCGCCCGGAACCACACGGACACCATCTTCGATCGTCAACCGTTTGAGCGGGAACGTATGCTTGTCGAAGTAGCGGAAGTCCTCGTTGATGGAGTAGTTGCGCAGGATTCCCATCCGGAAACCAAGCAGGATGCCCTGCTTGACCCAAAGATTGACTTCCCAATTTCTCCCCTGGGGAGATGCCGCGCGTATCTCCCCTGTGTTGAGGAGTTGCTTAAATCGGGCAAAAACCTCGAACTGCTCCGAGGTGAATCCTGCAGGCGGCGGATCGTGGAAAAGCCGGCTGATCTGCTGCTCCAGTGAGTTCATTTCGTCACCAACTGGAGGTCCAGGAGGGTTCCGGCGAGCCGGGCGCGCGCTTCGTCGCCCATTTTCACCAGAGGCAACCGGTAGACCTCGGAAATCTTCCCCATGAGCGCCAGCGCGGCTTTCACGGGAATCGGATTGCTCTCGATAAAATTGACCTTCATCAGCGGATAGAGCTTGCGGTTCCAGGCTCGCGCTTCGTCCCATCGCCCCTCCAGGCAGGCGTGGCAGAATTTCGCCATCATTCCCGGCACCTCGTTGCCGGCAACCGAGATCACACCGTGACCGCCTAGGGCGATCACGGGAAGAGTGAGCGCATCATCGCCGGAAAAAACTCGAAAGCCCGGAGGAACGCGCGTACAGACGTCGCCGATCTGGGAAATATCGTTACTGGCCTCTTTCACGCCGTAGATGTTCGGAATCTCGGCAAGCCGCAGCAGCGTCTCCGGCAGTATGTTGCTGCCCGTGCGGCCCGGGACATTATAGATGATGACCGGCATCCGGGTCGATTGCGCGACAGCGCGGAAATGCTGGTAAATACCCTCCTGTGTCGGCTTGTTGTAATAAGGCGAGACGGAAAGGATCGCGTCTGCGCCCTCGCGTTCGAGTTCCCGGACCATTTCGATTACGTGAGCGGTGTTGTTGCTGCCGGCACCGGCCACTATTGGGAGACGCCCCGCTGCGGTCTTCACCGTGATCCTCACAACCTCCAGAATCTCTTCGTGGGTCAGTGTCGCGCTTTCCCCGGTCGTGGCACAAGACACAAGGAAGTCGATTCCTTCCTGGATCTGCCATGAAACAAGAGAGATCAACGTCTCGCGATCCAGGCTGAGATCAGGCCGGAAGGGCGTGACCAGAGCAGTGCCGCATCCTTTGATGGCTTCCGCTTCACTCATGCTGCGCCTCAGAAACCACGGAATGCACGAAAGACTCGAAGACTGCCTTCGCGCATTCCGTGGTTTTCATTCATATCTCCAGTATTTGCGTAAACACACTGTGAAAATCGTACAGCCCTTTTTTGTCTGAAACCCATTTGGCGGCCAGGATCGCACCCTCGGCAAATCCCTGCCTGCTTCGGACCCGGTGTTCCAGCAGGATCGTATCCGCCTCACTGTCGAAACCCACCTGGTGGTTGCCGGGAATGAATCCTGACCGTGTGCAGGCTACGGCAAGAGTGCGATTCGGGAAGTGCGCCGCCAGAATTGCCTGCAGCTTGAGCGCGGTTCCGGAGGGAGAATCCTTCTTGGCCTGATGATGCTGCTCGGCCAGAAACGGGTCGTATTGAGGAAGGGTGCCTATAAGCTGGGCCGCGCGCGCGACAATCTCGAAAAACAGGTTCATTCCGACCGAAAAATTCGAGCCATAGACCATGCCGATGCCGGCTTCCCGGATCAGACCCTCGACCTTTTCCAAATCGCTCAGCCATCCGGTAGTCCCGACCACCAGGTTGATTCCCAGGCGCGCCGCGGCTTCCACATTGGGCAAGACTGCGTCAGGTTGCGAAAAATCAATGGCGACATTCACTTTCTCCATGGCCGCCTTTGTGATTCCTCTTCCCCCCGCATTGTTGTGGATGTCCAGTCTGGGCCCGATTTCCCAGCCTTCCTGCCTGGCCAGCGTCTCCACGAGCTTACCCATCTTGCCGTAGCCGAGGAGCGCAATCTTCATACCGGCCTCCAGTTTAAAAAGCGGACAATGCAGCACGTCCTCTTTTGTTTACACAGAATCCTCCAGATATCCCTGGGCCTTGAGCAATTCGGCATTCAGGACAGATGCGCCTGCTGCCCCTCGGACGGTGTTATGTCCCAACAAGGTAAACTTGAAACCCAGAACCGGGCAAGGACGGATTCGGCCCACCACGGCGGCCATGCCGCACGCCAGGCCGGCATCAATCCGAGGTTGCGGGCGGTCCGGTGCGTCCATCACCAGAATGGGCCGTTCAGGCGCGCTGGGAAGGCCCAGCTGTTGCGGCAGGCTGGAGAAGCCGCGCAGCAGTTCCGCGATCTCCTCTGCCGAAGTCCTGGCCGCCAGCTTCACCGAAACAGACTCGGTGTGCCCATCCTCGACAGGGACCCGGTTGCACTGGGCGCTCACAAGGAAATCAGCAAGATCGACGGTCTTGCCGTTGAATCGCCCCAGGATCTTGCGCGTTTCGATCTCCATTTTCTCTTCTTCACCGCCGATATAGGGGATTACGTTGCCGAGGATGTCCAGGGCGGGAACGCCGGGGTAGCCGGCGCCGGAGATCGCCTGCATTGTCACCACCATCACCTGCTCGACGGTGAACGCCCGGTGGAGAGGGCCGAGAGCCAGCGCGAGAAACATGGTTGAGCAGTTCGAGTTGGTGACGATGTAGCCGTGCGACTTGCGGTTTTGACGTTGTTCCGGGATCAGCCCGAGATGCCCGGCGTTCACTTCGGGAATGATCAGCGGCACGTCCGGGTCGAGCCGGTGGTTTCTGGAGTTGCTCAGCACGACATAGCCGGCCTGAGCAAAGCTGTCCTCGATCGGACCGGCAATCCCGGCGTCCAGCCCGGAAAAAACGAGGCGACACTCGAGATCCGCAAGGCAGGGGCGCAGTTCGAGATGCCGCACGGCATCCGGAATCGGCGTCGATTGCTTCCAGGCCACCACTTCTTCATAGGGCCGTCCGGCCGAGCGCTCGGAGGCCGCTAACTCGGCAACCTCGAACCAGGGATGATTCTCCAGCAACCTGATGAACTTCTGGCCGACTGTTCCCGTGGCCCCAAGGACGCCCACCGGTATTCTTGCAGCCATCGCATTTCCTCACCACCCAATATCCAGATGGAATTCTCGCACACGCTCAGAGAGGCAACAAGGCCGTCCGAATTTTGATTCTGAACTCTTACCTGAATGCCGAATCGGGCCTTTCAATCCAAAATCGCAAAGGTCTATCCAAAAAAGAACAGGGACTATCGCCCTCGGAGGGCGGGTAGTCCCTGTTCCAAGCGCTGGAGCTGCTGGAAAACCTAAAAGGTTTTGTCCGGATGCAGAACTTTCGCTTTCGACAGAAGCTGATCCTTGGACTCGGTGTGATTCGGGTCCGCGACACAGGCATCCACGGGGCACACGGACACGCACTGCTTTTCGTCGTGAAAGCCCACGCACTCGGTGCACTTGTCAGCAACGATATAGTAGTACTCTTCGGAAAGGGCCGGATGCATCTGGCCGTTCAATTCGTACTCCTCACCGCCGGCGTAGATCGCTTTGTTGGGGCACTCGGGTTCGCAAGCGCCGCAGTTGATGCACTCCTCGTTAATGTTGTACGACATGTTCTTGGGTCCTCCGCAAATTGATTACGTTTCCTTGCTTCTATATGGGCACTCTCTCGGTGGCACTCTTGATTTCCGCCCGGCGATTCGGACAGACGAGCCTTAACCGCGATTGGTCCTGAAGATTCGCACGATAATTTAGTGGTTTCCCAGCCAAATGCAAGCGCGAAATATAATCTTAGACTATCCTGGCGGGAAATCAATCCCCGAGACGCACGCGGCCTGCGTTTTTCCCACGGCCGCTCTCCCCGGCAGCGGGACGGAGCAGCCAAACTCTGAACCCGGTGCACACGAATCTGTTTGCCCCCGGTCGCAGCAGCCGTTGAGTTTGCGAAGGCCCGGGGCCTAGCGACGCTGCCGGACTATGACATTGTGGAGTTCCTTGAAGCGCCAATTGACGGCGTGGAGAATGATCCCGAGAAATGCCAGGATCGAGGCCAGCAAGACCAGCCCCACCGCCAGGATCGCCAGGGGAAATCGCCTGACCTCGGTGTAGCCGCTCTGCACAAAACCATAGATCGGCGGAATGCCGGCCAGAATTCCCAGGGCTAAAACGAGAAGCCCGAGACCGCCGAAAAAGGTCAAGGGTTTGAAGTTACGAAAAAGACTGAAGAGCTTCCAAAGCACACGCAAACCGTCCGGCAGAGTGCGCAGTTTGGAAACACTCCCCTCGGGTCGGCCTCGGTACAGGATCGTGACTTCCATCAACTTCAGCCGGTAATAGAGCATTTGGACCGTCAGTTCGGTCTCGACTTCGAAGCCGGACGAATCCACGGGAATGCGCTGGACGACCTTGCGATTGAAAGCACGGTACCCGCTCATGATATCGGTCAAGTCGGCATGAAAGATCCTGTTGATCAGGTTGCATACCAGGCGGTTGCCGAACATGTGCAGAGGCCGGAAGCTCCCACCGGCGAACTGCGTGAGCCGGGCGCCGACTACCATGTCGGCTTTTCCGGATCGAACCGGGTTGAGGAGATCGTGGACGCTCTCGGCAGGATAGGTATCGTCCCCGTCTACCAGAACATAGAGATCCGCGTCTACGGTGTCGAGCATTGAGTCCACCACGTAACCTTTGCCCTGCCGCGCTTCCGAGATTACACGGGCCCCGTGCTCGCGCGCGACCTCAGCACTGCGATCGGTGCAGCAGTTGTCGAATACATAGATGGCCGCGCCAGGCAGCTGAGCGCGGAAGTCCTCGATGACCTTGCCGACAGTAATTTCCTCGTTGTAGCAGGGAATCAGGATCGCGAGTTCAGGCTTGTCTTTCACGGCAGCCGCAATACTACTTATTATCCCGCTTGATGCCAAGCCCAGAATGGGTCGCCGGCATCGGGTCCGTCCCCGTGCCGGACATTCTGTCGCGGAGCCTGGCCTCCGGCGGACGGTCATGTTTCGTTTGTCAGGTTAGTGGCTGATGGGCTATATTCCCCTCGCTCCGCAGAGTCGGATCAATAGGCTGGGCAAGTGTGACCGCGAGATGAAAACGAATCGATTTTTTTGTGGTGCGCGCAGGCTATTGCTGCTCGCGGAAGCCGATGCGCCAGAAGAAAAGCAAGCGACCGGCTCATACTGGCCCGTTTTGTTGCTCTCGATGGCCGCGTCGGCAGGTATCGCCGTCGCGCTCGGGCAGGACGCGAGCTGGGATGTTCTGAATTACCACTTTTACGGCGGCTATGCCTTTCTCCATAAGCCCCTCAATTACGATTTTGCCCCGGCCCAGGTGCAGAGTTTCTTCAACCCTCTTCAGCACGTCCTCAGCTACCTCATGCTCGAACATCTGCCCGGCAAGGTTGCGGTTGCGCTCCTGGGCGCCATCCAGGGGCTCAACTGTTATCTCGTGTTCCAGATCGCGCAGGTGCTGTTCCGGAGCTGGAAGAACCCGCTTCGATTGCTGCTCAGTCTGAGCTGTGCCGCGGCCGGGTTCTATGGCGCTGTCGGCATCGCCGAGCTCGGCACCACGTTCGGCGACAACCTGGGCAGCCTGTTGATCCTGGCCGGACTGCTCTTGATCATCCGCCATCTCATGCTGCGCAGGGCTTTGGCTCCGGTTTCGATCGTTCAGCTTGCAATCGCAGGCGTAAGCATCGGATTTGCGTTCGGGCTCAAGCTTACGGTTGCCACTTATGTCGCTGCCATCCTCAGCTCCTTGACCGCGTGCCTGCTCACCTCGCGACACCGCGTACGAATGCTGGCGGCCTTCGGCTGCGGCCTGGCCATCGGATTCATAGCCGCGTATGGAATTTGGGGGATCAGCCTCTATCGCGAATACGGGAATCCCGTTTTCCCTTACGCAAACGCCATCTTCCGGTCTCCCTATTATGATCTGGAAAATGTATCGGACACTCGTTTCCTGCCGCAGACCTGGCAGCAGACACTCCTCTATCCTTTTTATTTTGCCAGGAAGAACCACCTGGTCAGCGAAATGGACTTCCGCGATGTCAGGCTTGCCTTCTGCTATGTTGCGCTTGTCCTGCTGGCGGGAGCCGGCCTGTTTGGTTTATTCAGACGAGGCGGCAACACCATCAATCGGGACCTCCCCCGGCAGCGTTACGTGTGCCTGCTGTTTCTTGCCCTCGTCTTTGCCATTTCGTATGTGATCTGGGAGCATCTCTTCTCCATCTATCGCTACCTGATTGTCCTGGAGTTGCTCGCACCGACCTTCCTGGCACTTGTCCTGGCCCACTTCCTCCGGAGAAAGTCGCTGGTTTTTGTGTTTTCCCTGTTTCTGAACCTGATCCTCTGTAAGAGCATGATTCCCCCAGATTATGGGCGGCAGAAGTTCGACGACAACTTTCTGAAGGTCGAAATTCCGCCGTTCCATGCCCTGGACAAGTGCATTGTGTTGATGGCCGGAGAAGAAGCGACATCCTATATCGTGCCGCATTTCCCATCGGGCACACGCTTCGTGAGGGTTTCGTCCAACTTCCTTTTCGTGGGCCGGAACCCGAATCTTGGCGAGAAAATCCGCAAGATGCTGGCACAATACGATTCCGCGCGCACCCTGGTTTATGTCGCCAACGCCGGGGAAATGGATGTTGTGCGTAACGCGGTCTTCTATTACGGGGTGACACTTGACACAGAGTCATGCCGGGAAGTGCGCTCGCGAGCAGAAAATCGCGGCTATCTCTGCGGGGTAAGGTCCGTATACAAGCCCGACGCTGTGAAACCGATGCCCGGAGCCGGGACCGGGCCGGTGTTTCGGAAACTCGCTCATGTGGGATTAGAGGTCACCCCGTCGCGGGCAACCGCAGGCAAAGATACCATCCAGTTTCGCGTAGTCGGCCTGAAAGCCAGAGCAATAGACATGCTTTACACTATCGATGGCGAGTCGATGCCCCCTTTGAGAAACTGGCCCCTCGATGCCAGGAGGACTTCTCAAATCCCGGTTGACACAGCCACCAAAAAGGGATGGTATCACATCATAGGAATCCGCGATTCCGTTGCCCCGAACCCGGACAGCTGGATCGAAGTCAACGTGCGCGTGGTGATCAAATAATCGTCGTTCGGCGCCTTGTTGTCCCTCGCCAAAGCTTTTTCCAGAACGGCATTTTTGGCGGGGAGTGCTGCGCTCCGGGGCTGAGGGTTTCCACCACCTTCTGCAGCTTCGCCGCCCAAGCACTCCGGGTTTCAAACTCCCGTTCCAGGAAGACCAGGCGCATATATTCCCGAAGGAAAACCGGACACCAATCTCCAAGCCTGCGGATGTGCGCGATGTTCTCCGGATGCGGATAGGCCGGCTGTCCATCCGCGGGCGACAGGATTACCTCGTATTTGCGATCGCCGAGGAATTCCGCGTTGCGACCGATCGAGGTTGCCAGATGCGCAAGACTCTTGAGAGAGTAAATGCTGATGTGACCACGCCGCAGCGGATCAATGTAATCCCGCTCGGGATCATACTTGTCGAGATATTCGCGCGTGCTGGTGTTGATGAGTATCTTTCCTTGGGGTTTCAACAGCGCGCCGAGCAACGAAAGGATCCGCCCGGGATGCTCGAGATGCTCAAAAACTTCAATCGTGTATATCGCGTCGAAATGTCCCGGCGGGTACTTGCCCGACAACGTCTCTAGATCACAGCGGTGCAGGTAATCGGTTTCCACAAAATCGGCAGACAGATCGACGCCCACAGCGTTTAAACCCAGCTTCTCCCGCAGCAGTTGGACCGTGAGGCCCAGACCGCATCCGAAGTCCAGAATGTTCTCGACCCTGATCGTCGAGAGGTAAAGGAGTTCAAGCGCACGGATGAAGCTGTCTTCGCTTTCCCGCCGCAGGGCTTCGGCACGCTCCATCTCCCAGTATCCGTGGTCATAAAAACTCCGGTTCGAAGCGCCTGGGCGATCATGCTCCGGCCGGTGAAAGAGGAATTCGCACTGGCTGCATTGAAAATAGGGGCAGCCGTCTTTTGTGAGGGCAAGCGAAGAGCCCGACCGGCAGATTGGACACAGTATGGCGGTTGGCACTCTGTCGCCCCCTATGTTGGTTTTTCAGGACTCCGGATCCGGAAATCTATTGCCAATTCTCAATTACTTTCTAACATATAGTTGGCGTAGAGGTAACCATATTAGGACATTCCCATTAAGGCGGTGGCCGTTTTGGTTCCGGCGGCCAACGGGCGTGGTGGTGCGTGAGAGATCGTTTGCGTGAGAAACAGTTGCTGTTCCCGGACGGCGGTGTGCAGTCGTTTCGGGCAATCCCAATGGCTGAGATGATGCTCCTGGCTCTGCTCCTATCGGCCGAGCTGTGGATTTTCTCGGGTTCGTTTCACAAATTCTTCACTCACGACAGCCTTTTTTACATGACCCATATCGCGCACTCATGGGAACAGTTCCGGCCGTTCCTGCTCGCCCCTTCCGAGGAGATGTCGTATCGGCCCCTCAACCTGGCGGTCGTCGCCGTCCTCAGCCCGTTCCTCGGTAACAATCCGCACCCCTGGCATTGGGTCCCGATCTTCTTTCACCTGGCAAACACGCTGCTGTTTTACCTTCTGGCAAGAAGAATTCTGACGAATTCGACCGCCGTGCTTGCGGCCACGGGATTCTGGGGTCTCCATTCCGTTGCCGGCTGGATCACCTATGACATCACCTACCTTTCGGACTTCTTGCTCGCGTTTCTTCTCCTGCTCTCGATTGTCCTCGCAGTAGAGGGGAGCTTGCGCAAGTCCCGCCTGCTGGCCGCCGCTTCGTTGATCGTTTTCACCCTCTCCCTCTTGACCAAAGAGGCCGCAGTCACTTTCCCCTTGGCCATTTGGATCTCACTGGCTCTTGCACACCTGCGCACGTCGGAGGAGACCGCTACCCTGAAGCATGCGTTGAACGCCTTCAAGAAGGCCGTTCCGCTGATGTCATTTTTCATATTGATCACCATCGCCTTCGCTGCGCTGTTCGGATACTGGTTGATCACAGGGCGCACTTATGCGCAAGGCGCACAATCTGCCTATCACATCAACCTTCTTTCAAACCTGGTCGCCAAGACAAAATACCTCTATTGGGCTCTGAATTTCCCGGACGCTCTGAGCATTCCCAACGCCGCAAGAAACCGTGCGCTGGCACTCGGCGGGATGGGCTGCCTGTTGCTGCTATGGGGTCTGGATGTCCTGAGGCGTCGGGGAAGACTCGCAGTCATTGAAGGGGCTGGACTCCTTTGGTTTGCCGGATTGAATGTGCCGGCATTGCTTTTGTCGCACCGTCTCGCCAAATGGTATTTGTATCTGCCGCTGTTCGGCCTGGCCCTGGCATTTGGTGTTCTGGCCGGGAATTTGCGCTCCTTTGCCCCCGCCCGGCTTCAAAGGATCGCCGGTCTTTTTATCCCGGTGTTCCTGGTTGCGCCGATCTTGTTTTCATCCCGTGTTCAGACCATGAGTTACGTAGCCAAGTCGGATTCCGTATATCAATCCGACCTGCTGCAAGCCTGTCTGGCCGATTTTCAGGAAGCGCATCCTTCCCTGCCTCCTCGCGCCACCCTGTTTTTTCTGCCGGCCTTTGAAGAAGGAGTCTCCGACCTGCTCTCCGTTGCCCCGATCAGTCGCGGGGAGCTCTTCCAGATGTATTACCCGCACACGCAGATACAGGCGATGTTCGCCCATAAGGGCGACCGGCTGCCGCAGAACATCGGCGCTCGTTCCGACATGATCGTGCTCCAATATCTCGATCGTCACCTCTACGATGTAACCGGTTTCTTCACAAGCACCGGAAAGATGGTGCTCTATCTGCTGCCGACCTACGAAGGCCAGGTTGCTCCCCTCCTGAAGAAGGAGCCGGCCGGCGGAAGAATGCTCCAGCAGGAATACGTCCGGATGATGTTTGGAGATGAAGGGGCACGGCTGCCGGAAGATTACCCCGCACGGCGTGACATCTGGATCCTGCAGTACATGGCGGGACGCTTCACCGATGTAACGGACTACTACAAGGGGAGGCATACGGATCGTTCCCGGCGAGTGATTAAGGGACTCGAAGACATCCGCTCCAGTGTCGACCGGGCAGAGTACTACCCCAATTATGAACACTTCGGAACTCCGACCGGGGCTCCGGTCTTTTTCCCGACCCCGGAAAAGGAAATCCTTACCCAGATCGGAGGCTCGGAAGCAATCATTCCGCTTCATGGTATTCCCGGTGGTTCGCGACTGCGGTTCGATGTTTCGTGGATGTTCGAACAGGGAGACGGCGGGTGGGCCGAAGCCGCCTTACGCCTGGCGGGGAAAGAAACCGTCCTCTACCGTGAACATATGCAGCCCGATCCCAGGAGAAGAAGCTTGCTTTGGAAGGAAGTCCGCATCGATTTGCGGCGCTTCGAAGATCAGGAGGCGGATCTCGTCCTGAAATGTTACAACGACCGGGGAAAAAACACAGTTGCCGACTGGTTAAACTGGAGAGACATTGTCATTGAAAGCATAGGAAATCCCGGACAAAATCCTTGAAAACGCAAGATTCAGCCATGTCCTGACTTATGCTTGCCGGTAAGCCGCAACCGCTTCCTCCAATACCTCCAGCAGAGCGGATGTGTAGTTCGCCATATTAAACGTTCGCCTCGACCAGTCCTTTGCATTCTCCCCCATTTCACCTAAAAGAAGCCGATTACGATAGAGCGCTTCGATCTTCGCGCCCAGGTCCTCCCCATCACCAGGCTTATAGAGAAATCCGGTGACGCCATCCCGGATCAATTCGCTGGTGGCGGCGCCGTCGGCACCCACCACGGGTTTCCCCAGCTTCATGGCTTCTATCGTCACCCGTCCGAATGCCTCGCTTCTCGAACACACCAGGGCGACATGCGATCGGGCGAAGTGGACAGAAGGATTCTCCGTGAAAGCGACAAATTCAATCTGTTCCCCGACGCCAAGCTCTTTCGCCAGGCAGCGCAGAAAACGGCCGTAGTCCAGGTTCTCGTTCCCGACGAGAGAAAGGCGCACTTTGAGCCCTCTCTGCGCCAGCCAGGACACTGCCCTTACTGCATCCTCCTGCCGCTTCCCGGGGCAGATTCGCCCCACGAGGCTCAAACGGAAAGGATCCTTGCCTGCTTCCACCTGCTCCAGCGGCCCCGCGATCTCGGCCGCATAATAGATCAACCGAAGCTTGGATTCAGGGATGCGGGGTCGAAATTTGGCAAAAACAGCGCGGGAATTGACAATTACCCTGTTTGAGAGCCTGTTGATGCAGGAGAGACTCAGGAAATTGCCGAAATCGAACGCCAGCCCGTGATCCTCGAGGCCGAACTCGTGGATGTGCCAGACGTGAGGAATGCCGGCCCACCGTGCAGCGAAAGCCCCAATGGGAACTGCAAGAGTGTTCGTTATCACGACATCAGGTCGGAGCTGCCGGAGCAGGCGCGCGAGCCTGCGCGCTGCCGGCACGTTCCGGCAAAGCCGTCGGAAGGGCAGCCGGAAGCGCGCGTGCATCCACCAGCGGTAGGGGATGACTGTCACGGCTACATTCACGCTTTGCAGGCGCTCGGCAAGCCGTCCGGGCGCAGGCACAACGACACGAACTTCGTGGCCCTCTGCAGCCAGACCTCTGGCCCCCTCCCATAAGCAGAGTTCGGCCCCGGCACTCAGGCTCTCGCTGTGGGAAATCCAGACGACTCTCATGTATCCAGGTCCACCCGGCGATCTTGATCACCAAATCTCTGCCAAGCGATTCGTGCACGGCCATACTACGAACAGTCCGGTTAATTGGCAAGCAAGAGGGATCGTGCCGACTATGAGGATAAACGCCGATAATCGCTTGCGCGCGTCTGCAGTCATCCGCAGTCCCGTTTTTGAGGCTTGCCCCTTTCACGCCTGTTGTATACTGAGCCACCATTACTTGGGACTCAACAAACCGTGCGGAGCCGACATGAAACTCTCCGTTGTCGTACCGGTCTACAACGAGAAAAAAACCGTTCTGCAGATTTTGGACAGAATCCGGAGAGTGGATCTTCCCAAGGAGATCATCATCGTTGATGACTTCTCTACGGATGGCACGCGTGTGATTCTCCAGGGATTGCCCCCTTCTGATGATTTGAAGATCATCTTCCAACCTGAAAACCGGGGGAAGGGTGCGGCATTGCGCCGCGGATTTGAAGCGGTCTCGGGCGACATCGTCGTGATCCAGGATGCCGACCTCGAATATGATCCGGCCGAATATCACGCGTTAATTCAGCCGATCCTCGCGAATAAGGCGGATGTTGTCTATGGTTCCCGCTTCCTGAGCGGCCCCCACCGTGTGCTGTTATTCTGGCATTCGGTAGGAAACCGTTTCCTGACAACGCTATCCAACATGCTGACCGATCTGAACCTCACGGATATGGAAACCTGCTACAAAGTCTTTCGCGCAGATGTACTGCGCAAGTTGAGGTTTCGGGAAGACCGGTTTGGATTCGAGCCGGAATTCACCGCCAAGGTTGCCAGAAGCCGATGCAGGATTTATGAGGTCCCGATTTCCTACAGCGGCCGTGATTACTCGGAAGGCAAGAAGATCGGCTGGAAGGACGGAATCGCCGCCGTCTATTTCATCATCAAGTACCGATTCATGGATTGATTCGGCATGCCGGGATCATCAGGAGCGGAAGATCGAACGGGCTCTTTCGAACAGCACCTTGGGTGACCGCGCAGTATTCCTTTTCATCCGGAGACTACATTTTGAAAAACCGGCGCACGATTTGGATCGTGTACTGCAACTCCTCATCCGTGAGCTCCGGGTAAAGCGGGAGCGAGAAGATCTCGCGTGCGGCTTTCTCCGCGACGGGAAATTCCTGGCCCGCGAGCACAAACTGCTTCAGCGCAGGTTGCTGTGGAAGCGGGGCAGGATAGTGCACGAGCGTCTCTATCCCGTGGTCCATCAGGAAGCGGCGCAGGGTGTCACGCCGCGGAGTCCGCACTGGGTAGAGGTGGCGGTTGGGCAGGAAGCCCGCCGCCACGGGCAGGACGGTGAGATCCAGATCTGCAAACGCTTCATCGTAACGGGCCGCCCGCCGCCTCCGCACCTCGTTCCGCGTTTCTAATCCTTCCAGCTTGAGCCTGAGCACGGCAGCCTGCATTTCGTCCAGACGCGAGTTGTAGCCGAGCAGTTCATGGTGATAAGCGCGGCTCTGTCCGCCGTGCCTGAGTTTCTTGACCCGAGTTGAGACAGCTTCATCCGCTGTGACTACCATTCCCGCATCGCCCAGAGCCCCCAGGTTCTTGGTGGGATAGAAACTGAATCCGGCCGCCAGGCTCAGGGTACCAAGAGATGCCCCCTTCCATCGAGAGCCATGTGCCTGGCATGCATCCTCCACTATGGTCAGATGATATTTGCGCGCCAGTTCCGCGATCCCATGGAGGTCGCCGACGTGTCCGTACAAATGGACAGGAAGTATCGCCCGAGTACGCCCGCCGATCAACGGCTCGATCCGGCCTGGATCGATCTGAAGGGTGGCCGGATCAACATCCGCAAAACGAGGAACGGCCCCGGCCCGGCAGATCGCCAGGGCGCTGAAAGCCGCTGACAGAGCAGAGGTAATAACCTCGTCGTTTTTGCCGGGCTGAATGATCCCCGCGGCCTCGAGCGCGAGAGTGAGGGCGTCCGTGCCGGATGCGACCCCCACGGCGAAGGGAACCTTCAGGTACCGGGCAAACTCGGTTTCCAGCGCCTCCAACTCGGGGCCGAGTATGTACCGGCCGCTCTTCAAGACGCGCGCGATCGTCTGCTCTATCTCCGCGCGACAGCGCTCGGACTCACGCTTGAGTTCAAGGAAGGGGACAAGCATCATGCCTCATTGCGAAAGAAAGGGGCGTTCCGCTGATTTTCGGCAGGCGCGCATGGCGCAACGAATATGCGCATCTGTGCGCGATTCAACGGGGAAGGCCGGAATCCCGGATGACCGCTCCCAGATCCCGCAAGGGGTCACTGCGCAGGCGCTCGCGGCGCACCACGAGCTTCCACCAGGCGGTAAAGAGTTGAATGAAAACTCTGCGGAGATGCCTGAATCTGAAGAACTGGCTGCTCCCGGAAGAGCGGTGGTAATGATGCACAGGAACTTCGACGATCCGGCATCCTTCGTCCTGAAACCTCTTCACCATCTCGATGCAGATCACGCCGCTGTCGCATGTAAGTTGGGTGCGCGCCAGAAGACTCCGCCTGAACAACCGAAAGTCACAGTCCACGTCCCTGACGTTCAACCGGAACAACAATCGCATAAGATGACGATAAATCAGGCCGGCAAGGATTCGGTGTCTGGGATCGGATCGGGAGATTTTGTAACCATTGACCACATCCACACCATCGCGGAAGGCATTCAGGAGCTGCGGCAACTCTTCTACGTCGTACTGGCCATCTCCATCGGTGTAGAAAATCAGATCCTTGGAACAATTTGCGAAGCCTGTGATCAGGGCGGCACCGTAACCTCGGTTGACTCCGTGGTGGATCACCTTGAGGAACGGATATTCCCGTGCCAGGACGTGCAGCAAGTCTGCGGTCCCATCCATCGAGCCATCATCCACGACCACGATTTCGTAGTCGTCCGTCAGCTTCGGCAGCAGCCAGGCCATCGTATGAATGATTTTGCCGATGGAGCCTACGTCATTGCAGGCAGGAAAGAAGGCCGAGATGGAATGCGGCCGCTCGTTCATTTTTTAAACCCCGCTATTCAAGTTTCGTTTCAAGCTCGCATCATTTTTTAGCACATCCTCCGCCTAAAGGTAATTAAATTAATCTTAAGAAAGCCATGTCCGTTTTGAGAGCCGGACGCGACGGGGTGCAGCCTTGCCGCGGAAATGGTTCCCCTTTCGGCGCAGGGATTCTCTAAGGGTGATGAGTTCGCTCAGTTCTATCCCGGGCAACATAAAGCGGGAATCGTCCCGGGCAAGAGCTGGCACCTGGCGGATGCCGAAGCAAGGCGCTCACCGCTCGCAACCACGGAATCGCAAAAAATGGCTTCCCACGCCGGATGTTTGTTCAGTCGTCGGTCGTCATCATTGCCTGATCGCCAGATCGCTGCGCAGCACGAAGCTGAAGCGCTCTTCGGGCTGAAACTTCACTTCCTTGCCCTTGGTGGCCAGAACGGTTGCGGTACCGGCTCCGCCGCCGACGGCGGCCCCGATGGCCGCGCCTTTTCCCCCTCCGGCAATTGCGCCGATGATCGCGCCCAGACCTGCACCGATGCCGATTTTGGTGGCGTCCTGCTTTGTGGTTTTCTCGGCTTCGAAAGAGAGCGTGTTGGTCTGGATGGGATAGGATGCTTCACCGACAGTGATTTTGGTCAAGGTCATTGACAGAGCGGCGCGACCTTCCACGCGTCCGGACTGCTTCACTTCGATCAGTTTGCCTGCAACCGTGCTGCCTTTGGGCACGATTACCTTCCCATCAGCCTCCAGGTCCTGGTTGAGGGTCGCCTTGAATGTGTCGCCTGATTTATTCTCTGCGGAATTGATGGGGTCAACCAGGCTGATTTCGAATCGTGTGCCGGAAGGAATCACTATCGGCTTCGGCGGTGGTGGCGGCGGGACAACTGCTGCAGGCGCCTCACTGACCTGTTTGGGTGCCGCCGGCGCCGCGGCAGGGGGAATAGATTCCGGATTGGCGCCCACAGCAGGCGCTGCCTTCTTGGTTGCAGCACCACGCGTAGTTGAGCGCTGTCCGGCCGGGGGACGGGTAGCCGACTTTTCGGCTCCCGCCTGTGCCGCCGGGGCTTCCGGCTTAGGTGCAGGCTCTGCCGGCTGGATCTGCGTGGAAGGCTGTTGGGCAGCGGGCTGTTGCGCCGGCGCCGGATTTTGCGTTTGGGTTTCGTCTTTTTTTGCTCCACTGCAGGCGTAAAGAGTTACAAGCAACAGAATGGGCAGAAGAAATGCACCCCGTCGAAACATGGCATCCTCCTTGCGAGCTGATGTCGCAGCAAATGATATCCGCCAGGCTAAACTTTGTCCTCTCTAATATTATCCGACCATGCCTTCGATAGTTAGTGCCAGAATTCACAAATCATGACGAATCCAAACGCCCCGTTTCATGGCCGAGATTTTTAATTGCAACTGCCGGATGAAACACCTATCTTTGAACCACGTCATCGGCACACCGACATGCTTGATCCTGCAAAGGAGGAAGGACTATGACCCGCATCTCGCGCCGCACGTTTGTTGCCAATACCGCCGCTCTTGCAGGCGCCGGGCTGCTAGGGCAGCGACGGCCGCTCCCGCCGGACTCCGCGCCGGAAATCCCTCGCAGGCCATTCGGAAATACCGGAGTTGAGGTTACCATGGTGGGCCTCGGCGGCGGCAGCCGTTTTTTCATCCCCGTGCCGGATGATGAGCACGGCGCAGAGCTTGTGCGCCGGGCCATCGATCGCGGCATCCGATTCATCGAGACAGGTGCAAATTACGGTGACAAAAATGAGAGCGAGGTGCGCATCGGCATGGCCATGAAGACGCGCCGGTCTCAGGTCTTCCTGGAAACCAAGGTGGACGCGCGCGATTACGATGGAGCCATGCGCGAAATGGAGCGCAGCCTGAAGCTCCTGCAGACCGACAAGCTCGACCTGGTGCTGCACCACAACCTCAGCCGGGCGGCCGAGATCGACCGGCTGCTGGCGGAAAACGGCGCCGATCGCGCCATTCGCAAAATGGTCGATCAAAAGGCGGTCCGCTTCCGCGGCTTCTCATGTCATGCTCCGCAGTTGCTCCTGGACGGCATAAAAAGAATCGAGCCCCAGGCAATCCAGGTCATCGCGAACGCTACGCGTGTCCCTGATGTTGAGTCGGAGGTCCTGCCGCTGGCAAAGGCGCGCGGCATCGCCGTCGTCGTCATGAAATCCTGCGGCAAGGGCTATTTTCTGCCGCACAACTTTACCAAGCCGGACCGCATTGATCAGTACGGCCCGCCGGCAGGCGTTTTCGAGCGCACAGACCTGCCCACGGCGCGGGAGTACCTCCATTACGCGCTCACGCTGCCGGTGGCGACCGTGGTCATCGGCATCGACTCGCTCGAGACCCTCGATGCCGTGACCAGAGACATTTCCGGGTTCAAACCATTGACCGCGGCGACCATGGCGTCGATCGCCGACAGGGCGCAGGTTTTCAGGACGACCGGCTTCTGGATTCCAGGTCGCGGTTGAAAAGGGGGTGAAAGATGAGATTCGCATCGTGGCCTCTCTGCAGCCTTGTCATGGCAGCTTCCCTGTATGCAGCTCAGGACAAGCCGGTCGTGATTCAGGCCGATACCATGCTGGATGGCAAAGGCGGCGTGGTTCGTAACACCGGCATTCAAATCGAAGGCGCGCGCATTGTCAAAGTCGGGCCGGGTGCGCCCGCAGGCTCCACCATCTACGACCTGCGGGGCTTGACCGTGCTCCCCGGCTGGATCGACACCCACGTTCACCTCGACTGGCATTTCGGCCTCGACGGGCGGTATGCAACGAGGGATTCGGCTTCGCTGACAATGGCCTGCGAAGCGGAGAACGCATACGCTACCCTGATGGCCGGCTTCACTACCGTGCAATGCGTGGGCGCAAATATCGACAAGGACCTGCGCGACGTCATTGCGCGCGGTGTCCTGCCCGGGCCGAGGGTGTTGACCTCCCTGGCAGCATTGACCAGTCCCAATATGACTCCGGACCAGATCCGGGAATATGTCAAGAAGACCGCGGCCAATGGAGCCGACCTGATCAAGATCTTCGCCTCCAGGAGCATCCGTGACGGCGGTGGCCAGACCCTGAGCGCCGAGCAGATCCAGGCAGCCTGCGGAGAGGCCACCAGGCGGGGTCTGCGCACGTTGGTGCACGCGTATGGCGACGATGCCATCAAGGCCTCCGTCCTGGCGGGATGCACCAGCATCGAACACGGCACGCTCGTCAGCGAGGAGATGCTCAGGCTGATGGCGGAACATGGCACCTATTTCGACCCGAACATCGGCCTGGTCAAGCAGAACTACCTGGAGAACAGATCCCACTACCAGGGTATCGGCAACTACAACGATGAGGGCTTCGCAGCGATGGAGAAAGCCATTCCGGTCGACCTCGCCATGTTCAAGAAAGCGTTGGCCATCAAGGGTCTCAAAATCGTTTTCGGGACCGATGCTGTGGCCGGCGCGCACGGCCGCAATGTGGAGGAGCTGATCTACCGGGTCCAGAAGGGAGGCCAGGATCCGATGGCAGCGATCATCGCCATGACCTCGCTGGCGGCCCAATCGCTGAAAGATCGGCACGATCGCGCCGAACATGGAGGCTGATATCGTCGCCGTCGAAGGGAATCCGCTTCAGGACATCACCGCGCTGCGCCGGGTCGCATTCGTGATGAAAGGCGGCAGGATCTACAAAAACACGCGTCTTAAATAGCGGCGCGGCCAAAGCTCCTGCACGCCGACCAAGACCGAACGGTCAGCGCCGGTCAGCGTTTTCCCGCGTCCAAAACTGCATTTTGGTCGCACATTCACGAATAATCCGCGCTAGACGGTGAGGACCGAGCGGCCGGCCTTGCGCAGGTAAAGGATTTCTGCAATGAAGGCTGCAGTCAGCGCGATGACTGCCGTCTCCGCGCCGGGGGCGTGCATGAGAGCCGCTGCCGCCACGATAATTGCCGTCACTCCCAGATTGAGCCCCATTCCCCAATAGATCGTTTTGGTGGAGTGGGCCGCCATGAGCAGACCGCGCAGCCAGCTGTGGATCGAATTGATGAAGGGGAGCGCCAAGGCAAGCACGATGGCGGGAATCACAAAGCGTGACAGGTTCGCCGGGAGGCCGGCAACGTAGTAGATGTAGATCCTCGACAGCGGTGTTGCCACTACCAGCAGCATGGCTGCCGAGCATGCGATGCCGATCCTGCGGCAGAACGTCCACACCGCCCCCTTGAGGCGGCGCTCGGTAACCAGGGCGATGACCGCCTCCGGCAGTGCGAAGGTCGGGCTGCGGAACAGAAACACAATTCCCCACACAACGGGCCAGGCTGCAAGGTTCTCCTCGGGGTGCGGCATGCGCGCCAATCCGGCGCCAATCAGCGGCTGGGCAAGGAGGGTCAGCAGGGATGTCGCCGCCAGCGGCGCGTGGTAGCGCAGGACATCCCACATGCCGAAGACATCGGTGCTCCGCTCCGGCCCGCCCGCCAGGACCCGTTTTACAGTCGGCCGCACCACGCACGCAACGAACGTGGCCTCCGTCGACACGCCGGCCATGAGCGCGATGCTGCCCACGCAGGCGCCGGGTAAATGAGTGACCAGCGCGAGCAGGATGCCCGTCCCCGCCGACCCTGCAAGACGGGCGGCGGTCCCATATCCGATCGAGCGGGTTTGCCCGTGGCGGATCATGACGCCCTGGTAGAACCGGCGCACGCCGATGGCCGCAGTCCAGAGCGTCATGATCCTCATGCCTGGCTGTGCGGCGTCGGCGATGTCCGGCGGGATGCCCATGAGCGAGCGCACGACCAAGTCAAATACCGGAGTGAAGGCCACCAGTACTGCAGTCGCCGTGGCGAGTACGTTGATCCAGATCATGAAGCGACGGAGGGTGAGATAATTGCGGGCACTCGTGGAGAGCGCGGTGCTGGTGGCAAGCAGCATGATAACCGGGCTCTCGATCGCGATCTCCAGGCTCATGACTATGCCGAAAGCAGCGAGTTGTGTCTGCATGTCCGGCAGGCGGGCGATCGCTGCCTGAAGCACCGGCACCTCCGCACCCATCAGCAACCAGCTGGCAGCGAGCGGGACCCAGAACAGGAAGATCTGCCGCTGCGTTGATACCGACGCCGGTAAGGTCACAGCTCCTCCATTTCCGAACGCAAGACATTCTCACAAATCCCGGCCTTCTCCAAACAACTTTCTTGAGGTTTTCAAGTCTCGGAGTCTCCACCGGACATGAAAAAAAAAGGCCCTGACACGGATTATTCGTGAATGTGCAGCCAAGGTGCAGTTTAGGAGGCAGGAAAACGCCGACCGAAGCCGACCGATCGGTCCTGGTCGGCGTGGAGGAGCTTTTGCCGCGCCGCAGCGGCCAGGGATCCAGGCGGTCCGGCCTGCGTCTGCTCTTTTTGATTGCGCTGACCTGGTTTCAGGATGATCATTACAAGTTTATTTCCGCCGACGGCTTCGGCTGCAGTCGGCCTTGTTGGTAGAATTCAGGTATCCTAAAAACCTTTTTCGAAGCAGAGGAGACAAGACCGTGACGGCGAGTAATCTTAACAAGACCCCGTTAAACCAATGGCACCGCGATCATGGGGCGAAAATGGTGGATTTCGGCGGATGGGACATGCCGGTGCAATACGAAACCGGCATCATCCAGGAGCATATGGCCACGCGCAAGTTCGGCGGCTTGTTTGATGTCAGCCATATGGGCCGGTTCCGTTTCAAAGGCGCAGACCGGATCCCATTTCTGCAGCACGTCCTGTCCAACAACGCGGAGGCGCTCGAGCCGTGGCAGGCCCAGTACACACTGGTCCCGAATGAGAACGGAGGCCTGGTCGACGACGCGTATCTCTACCGTTTTGGTGAAGATGATTACCTGCTCGTGGTAAATGCATCCAATGCGGAAAAAGACTGGCACCATTTTCAGGAACAAGCCCGCAACTTTCCCGGCCTGGTGATGGAAAACCACAGCGAGAAACTGGCGATGATTGCCTTCCAGGGTCCACTCGCAGGGCTGATCCTGGAGGAGCTGATCGAAGGAGGCTCGCTGCCGAAGCCGTTCCGCAATGCACTGTCGCGGGCGGCGATCTCCGGCACGGAAATTCTTATCGGGCGCACGGGCTACACGGCAGAACCCATTTGCCTCGAGCTGTTCGTGCCCGCGGATCAGGCCGTGAAGATCTGGTCAAAGCTCTGTGCAGCAGGCAAGGACCGGGGCGTACTCCCCATCGGGCTCGGCGGCAGGGACACGCTTCGCCTTGAAGGCGGACTGCCGCTCTATGGCCATGAATTCGGCATCGACACGGAAGGCAAGGAAATACCGGCTTTCGCTTTTCCGCTCACCAGCATCGCCGTCAGCTTTTCCGACCGCAAAGGCAGTTTCATCGGCCGCGAGGCTTTGGCGCGCCAGTTCGAGGAAGTGAAAAGGCTCATGGAGGGCATCTATGAATCCTCCGATGTCCTTCCGCGCCGGATCCGGCCGGTGGCCATCGTGGACAAAGGCGTGGCGCGCCAGGGAGATCAGGTGTTCATGGGGGACAAAAAAGTGGGGATGATAACCAGCGGCACCGTAGCCCCCTACTGGAAATTCGAGGGCGAAGGTTCCACCATGAGGATCACCGACGAAACGGAGCGGCGGGCGGTGGCCATGGCTCTGATGGACGCAACCTTGATGCCCGAGCAGGAGGTCGAAGTGCTGGTCCGCGGGCGCCGCATGAAGGCCCGCATCGTCCAATGGCACGGAAGGTCGGAGGCACCGCCGTACTTTCGCCCGATTCCGGCGAGCTGGCACAAGCCGGAGCGCGCGCCGGCGGTGGGCGAAGGTCTCGAGAAGGCCCGGCGGCTGCTCCGAAAGGCGCTCGAGAACCACGAGTGGCGCCAGCGCCGCTGCATCAACCTGATTCCGTCCGAGATGACACCCTCCCCGCTCGTGCGCATGCTTCAGGTGTCGGACCCGGTAGGGCGCTACGCCGAGCACAGGGAATTCGCGGCTTTTCTTGACCAGGAAGTCTTCTACTATCAGGGCACAGATTTCATTGCCTGGGTTGAAGACCGGCTGATGGCCGAAATGGCGCAATTCTTGGGCTGCCCGCAGGTGGAGGCCCGCGCCATCAGCGGCCAGATGGCTAACATGACCGTGTTCAGCGCCATGGTGGATTACAGAAACCGGATCGACCGCCGCCGCGAGCCGGGGCGCATTCGCCTCGCCATGAACAATCACATCACCTACGGCGGGCATTTGAGCGCTCAACCGATGGGCGCGCTCCGCGACTACATTGCCAAGGACCCGGTCACCGAGCGCTTCGCCGTGATCAACTTCCCCGTGTGCGCGGACAATCCCTTCAAGATCGATGTGGCCGAAACGGCGAAGATCCTGGACCAGGTCAACCCGGAAATCATCATCTTCGGCAAGAGCATGGTAATCCATAAGGAACCCGTCGCTGAAATCAGGAAGCTGGTCAAGGACCGAAAAGAACCGCCGATCGTCATGTACGACATGGCGCATGTCCTTGGATTGATCGGGCCTCATTTCCAGGAACCGTTCAAGGAAGGCGCCGATGTCGTAACCGGCTCCACCCACAAGACGTTCTTCGGGTCGCAGCGCGGGGTGATCGGAATGAATGTCTCGGAGAACACCCCGGAGTTCGAGCTGTGGAATGCGGTCCGGCGGCGGGCGTTCCCGGGCATGACCAGCAATCATCATCTGGGCACGTTGCTGGGGCTCCTCATGGCGGCAATCGAAATGAACGCGTTCAAGAGTGAGTACCAGCCTCAGGTGATCGCCAATGCCAAGGCTCTGGCGTGTGCCCTCAAGGAACAGGGCCTCGATGTGGCCGGCGATCCGGCCATCCGCTATACCGACACCCACCAGGTCATCGTCAAAGTCGGCTACGCTCACGGGTGCGATGTAGCCCGGAACCTCGAGCGCAACAACATCATCGTAAACTACCAGGCTGTTCCGAGTGACGAAAGCTTCACGGCCAGCTCCGGACTTCGTCTGGGAGTTTCCGAGATGACCCGATTCGGAATGAAGGAGAAAGATTTCCGCGCGTTTGCAGCGCTCTTTGCAGACGCCGTCAGAGGCAAGAACGTAGCGGAGGAAGTGGCCAGGTTCCGGCAGGGCTTCCTGAAGATGCGCTACTGTTTCGACGGAAAGGATATGGAGCAGCAACGGACCAAGCTGCTGGCGACTTTCTAGCCTGATTTATTCGTGAAGCAGAACCGCACACCCGTGAAAAGCAGCAGAATTGGACGCGGGTAAACGGAGGCAGGAGCATTTGCCGTCCTGCTTGCCCGGAAAAAGCTCCTGCACGTCGACGAAGACCGAACGGTCGGCGCCGGTCAGTGTTTTTCCGCGTCCAAAACTGCATTTTGGTCGCACATTCATAAATATTCCGGACTAGAAAGCACGCTGAAGAAGGCAGATTGGAATCTGCGTCCGTCAGCGTGCGTCTGTGGTTTGCCGGCTAGAACAGGTCGCCGAGGGCAAAGTGGACCGAGCCGCGCGGGTCCACGAGGCGCAGCAGCGAGCCTTTGTTCTGAATGAGTTGGTTGAGCCGCAGGGGATTCCAGGAAAAAATCAGGCGCGCAGGCTGACGAATCACCGGAAGCTGCAGGCGGAACTCCCCGCCGACCGAAGCGCGCAGGACCCGGCTGGATTTGTCAATCAGGTTCGAACTCGTATCCGGATCCACATTTCTCTTCGACAGGCCGCTCCACCCGAGGTCCACAAAGGCAGCGGCGCTCAGCGGCCCCTGAATCGGGACGCGATACTCCATGGAGAATCCCAGGACGGTATCGGCGCCCACCGGGCTCGGGGAGACCTCCGTTCCGGTTGGCAGAGCCCAGGCGGTCATAGCGCCGCGCGCAAACCCGCGCACGATCTCATCGCCTGGATAGAAGCGCCGATCCAGCGTCAGGGGCACACCGTTTTGCGGACGCGTCATCGCGGCCTGGAAACGGAAGGCAAAGGAATTCCTTCCCTGCGTAATGGGATCGTTCACGTACTGGGAAAAACGGTAGGACTGCGCGGTCGAATCGACCGTCCGGAGCAGAGTAGTACCCGCCCAGGAATTCGTGAATGCGAATCGAGTGCCGCGCGCCGCGGGCCCTGTTCCCTTGGTTGAGTCGAAGACAAAGGTAGGCGAAAGTTCCGTTCTTCCCTGTACAATGTTTTGCGCAGCAGCACCGGCTGAAGCGTCTTGCGACAGCGAAAGCCGTTCGAACTGCGCTCCCAGACCGACCTGAACCTTTGAAGTTACCGGATAGGCACCGGACAAGGCCATGCCGGTGGAACGACGCCGGAGGACCTGAATCAGATCCGTAGCGTTCGGCACGACACTCGCCACGTTGAAATTGGTCAGCCGATGGAAGACCGACAGACCCAAGGTAAAAGGAAGGCCGAGAAAACGACTGCCGATGATGTCGAGCACCATGTTGGATTGCGCTGCGCCGCCGTCCAGCTGCAGGGAAAGCGATTCGCCCAGCCCCAGCAGATCGAATGCGCTGTATAGTATTCCCAGATACCCTCCCCCGATACCGCCGGTCCCGCCTGTCCCGTAAATCCCCTGCCGCTCCTTCTCCTTGATCTTGAATGTAACGTCCAGCTCGTCGGTTTTCTCGTTCATATCCAGGGCTACGTCAGCGCGCCTGACCTCCTGAATCATCCCGCTCCGGTTGAGACGCTTGATGCTCTGATCCAGCTTTGCCGAATCGAAGATCTCCCCTTCGCGCACCACCACTTCGCGGCGCAGAAATCTTTCCCGCAGTCGTGTGTTGCCGCTGAATTGGATTCTGCCGATCACGATCGGATCTCCCGCATAGATCCGGTACAGGGCGCCGACCGTGAGCTCCGCGTCGCCGATGTTTTGTTCGAGCATCACCTGTGCCAGCGCGTAGCCTTCGTGGCCCAGGGCATCCACAATCTTCTGGCGCGTCGCTTCGAGCAGCGACGAGTCATAGGGGCCGGGCACCTTGACGGCGGCGAGGATCTCAGCCACCTTTGCAGCAGCAGATTTCGCGCTCCCGTCGCTGCCGACCGACACCAGCCGGTAGCCCGGCCCCTCGACAATCGGGATCAAAAGCGCCAGTTTCTGTTTCGATCCGCCTATTTTCGGCAGAGGCACCAAATATCGCCGCGGGAAATCCCGGGCAACCATCTCCGGCGTGCCGATGCTTGCGGCGGCAAAACCTTGCGACTGGTAATAGCGACGGAGGCTGTCCAGATCCGCGTTGACGTCCTCGGCCACATACGCCCCCCGCAGCCAGGGCGCAAAAAATGGAGCGGGACGCGTGTACTGCAGCTGCTTCAGCAAATCGCCGGATGGGATGGATCGGTTACCACTGAAGCGGACTTCCCCGACATCCAGATTAGGGCCCGCATTGATGCTCAGCTTGAGCCGCGCGGTGCCTTCTCTCTCCTCCTCCGTAAGCACGCGCACCTGCGCAAACGGATACTTGTGCATCCGCAGGTAGCTGCGCACGAAATTCGCCGCCTTGTTCGCCGCTCCGGGACGAAAAGGCGTTGCGGGCTGCATCAAGAGCTTCTGCTGGCCCAGCAAACGCCGGATCTGTTCCTGTTCTCCCTCGCTCACACCTTCGATCACAAACTCTGAGACAAAAGGCTGCTCGCGCACCCGATAGATGACGTCGATTCCCCCTTCCCCAGCTTCCTGCGTCTGGATCTCAAGCGATTGAAATACTCCCAAGCCATAGAGAAAGTGCATATCTGCGCGGGTTCCGGCCTCGTCGTACAACTTGTCGGGGGCAGCAGAGACGTAGTGGAGAATCGTGGCCGCAGGGATGCGGACGTTGCCGCGGACTTGCACGCTGCGGATTGTCAACCGGGGCGAAGTCTGGGAAAATAGATGAGGAGCCGCCAGTAACAGGCAACTCAGGAAAAGAAAGCGTCGAATCATCACTGCCTGACCTATATCTTATACTCCGTCACTCTGCGCCAGTTCCAGTATATCTTCACCGTCTCCCATCTGCCAAAAAACGGCCCCGAACCATAACGGACGAATCCGTGCAAGAAACCGCAGGCAGCTCTCTCTCGCGGGCTCACTCTGATGCAGGTTGCGTGGTCACCTTTGCCTGCTGCTTTTTCTCCCAACTCCTGACTGCCCGTCACATTTTTATACTATAAACCCTGTGTTTTCAGTATGTTCATGGAATACATTGAGCTTGACTCCACCCCACAAGAGTGTTAGATTCCGCATGCACTTTTTCGCTCCTTTGGAAAGGTAAGCTTCAGGACAGGGTTCAGTGTTATTATCCGTGGAAAGCCGGTGAGGCCCGGGGTGTTCCGACGCCATTTTGCTGGAGAGTAACGAAGTCCTGAGTCGGCCCTGCAAGGGCTCATGCATTCAGTCACAGCGGAGGTTTACCCTATGTACCCCGAGGAAAACCTGTATACAAAAGATCACGAGTGGATTCACGTCCAGGGAGATGTGGGAATCGTAGGCATAACCGACTACGCCCAGCATGAATTGGGGGACGTGGTCTACGTGGATCTGCCGGAGGTGGGAGACACTTTTGAGGCTACAGAACCTTTTGGCTCCGTCGAATCGGTCAAGGCGGTCTCCGAGGTGTTCAGTCCCGTCAGCGGCGAGGTTCTCGAGGTCAATGCAAAACTGGAAGACAATCCGGAGCTTGTCAACGAGTCGCCCCATCAAAAGGCCTGGATGATCAAGATCCGAATCTCCAATCCGGAAGAACTCAAAGAGATGCTCAGCGCGGAGGAGTACGAAGAATACCTCCAGGAGTTGTCCGGCAGCTGAGCAGGCCGCGGTCGGAACAGGTTCAAAAACAGCGCCGCCGCCCCGCATGGTGGGGCGGCGGATCCATTTCCTCGTTTTCGCACTCCTTTAGTCTGGATCATTCATAAATGTGCGACCAAAAGCGGTTTTGGGCGCGGAAAAACGCTGACCCTCGCCGACCGTTCGGCCTTGGTCGGCGTGCGGTTCTGCTTCATAAATAATTCAGGTCAGCTATTTCTTCGCAGATTGTATCTTCGCTGGCGCCAAACCGCAGACCAGGTGACGATCGCCGTAGACATTGTCAACGCGACCCACCGCGGGCCAGAACTTGTTCTCGCGGGTCGCCGCGGCTGGATAGGCCGCCTCGAGGCGGGTATAGGGATGGGTCCACTCCTCAGCCAAGAGCGCTTTGGCAGTATGCGGCGCATTTTTCAGCAGGTTGTCCTTCGGATCCATCCTTCCCTGCTCGATCGCCTCGATCTCTTTACGGATGGCGATCATCGCCTCGCAGAACCGATCGAGTTCCTCTTTGGATTCGCTTTCTGTCGGCTCCACCATCATGGTGCCTGCGACCGGAAAGGAAACCGTGGGAGCGTGGAATCCATAGTCCATGAGACGCTTGGCGACGTCATCCACTTCGATGCCTGCGCTCTTCTTCAGCGGCCGCAGATCCAGGATGCATTCATGGGCGATCATCCCGTGTTTGCCCTTGTACACCAGGGGATAGTACGGGTCCAGCCGTCTCGCGATGTAGTTGGCGTTCAGGATGGCGTATCGGGTGGCTTCGGTGAGTCCGGCGGGCCCCATGAGCGCGATGTAGACCCACGATATCGGCAGGATGCTCGCGCTGCCGTAAGGGGCTGCTGAAACCGGCCCGATGCCTTTCTCCCCTCCCACCGGAATCACAGGATGGCGCGGAAGCAAAGGAGCCAGATGCGATGCGACCGCGATGGGCCCTACGCCCGGACCTCCGCCCCCATGGGGAATGGAGAAGGTCTTGTGAAGGTTCAGGTGACAGACGTCTGCGCCGATATCGCCGGGGCGGCACAAACCGACCTGGGCATTCATGTTGGCGCCATCCATATAAACCTGGCCTCCGTTCGCATGCACAATAGCGCAGATCTCCTTGATCGCTTCTTCGAACACGCCGTGGGTTGAAGGATAGGTGACCATCAACGCACCGAGGTCGCGCGCATGAAGCTCCGCTTTCGCCTTGAGGTCGGTCACATCGATATTGCCCAGTTCGTCACATTCGACCACAACCACTTTGAATCCGGCCATGATCGCGCTGGCGGGATTCGTGCCGTGAGCGGAATGGGGGATGAGGCACACATTGCGATGCCCGTCTCCCCGGCTGTCGAGGTACTTGCGGATCACGAGAAGACCGGTGAATTCCCCCTGGGCGCCGGAATTAGGTTGCAACGAAACGCCCGCGAAGCCTGTGATCTCAATCAGCGCCTGCTCCAGGTGCCGGAACAGGGCTTGATAGCCCGAGGTCTGATCCAACGGCGCGAAAGGATGGATCCGGTTGAACTCCGGCCAGCTCACGGGATACATTTCTGCGGTGCCGTTGAGCTTCATGGTGCAGGAGCCGAGCGGGATCATCGAGGCGGTGAGCGAGAGATCCCTCGCTTCGAGACGGCGCGTATAACGCAGCAGTTCTGTTTCGGAGTGATAGCGGTTGAACACCGGCTGTGTCAGATAGCTGCTCGTGCGGGCGAGGTGCGCCGGGTAAGAAGCTGTGACGGTCCCGGCCAGATCTTCAATCTCTGCTTCCTGCAGGCCCTGGCGCTCACCAAAAACAATGAGCAGGTCCTTGAGGTCTCCGGCGGTGACGGTCTCATCCAGACTGATTCCGACCGTGGTGTCGTTGATGATCCGCAGGTTGATCTTATGGGCGCGCGCGGCGTCAAGAATGCCGGCGAGACGCCCCTTTCCCAGCTTCACCCGAAGCGTGTCGAAGAAAAGTTCGGGCCCGACTGAATGGCCGAGCTGTGCAAGGCGTTTAGCCAGGACCGACGTGAGCAGGTGGATGCGCCCGGCGATCTTTCGGAGCCCGCAGGGGCCGTGGTAAATCGCGTACATGCTGGCCATGACTGCAAGTAACACCTGGGCTGTACAGATGTTGCTCGTCGCCTTTTCGCGCCGGATGTGCTGTTCGCGTGTCTGCAGCGCCAGTCGCAGGGCTTCGTTCCCATGCGGATCCTTGGACACCCCCACGATGCGGCCAGGCATGTAGCGCTTGTATTCATCCCGGGTAGACATGTACGCCGCGTGGGGACCGCCGTAGCCGAGGGGCACGCCGAAACGCTGGGAGGTGCCGACAGCCACATCCGCCCCGAATTCCCCCGGAGCCTTCAGGAGTGTGAGGCTCAGCAGATCGGCGGCCACCGCAACCAAGGCTCCGGCCCGGTGCGCCCGCTCGATGAAAGCGGAGTAATCGCAGATCGAGCCGTCAGTGGCTGGATACTGCACCAGTGCGCCGCAGACCGGATGCGCAAAATCGAAAGTCTCATGATCGCCGACCAGCACCTCGATCCCTTTCGCGTCGGCTCTGGTCCTGACCACCTCGATGATCTGCGGGTGGCACTGATCCGAGATGAAGAAACAGTTGCGTTCTTCCTTGCTCAAGGCGTAGCACATGTTCATGGCCTCGGCCGCGGCCGTCGCTTCATCGAGCAGGGACGCATTCGCAACCGGCAGGCCGGTCAGATCCGCAACCATGGTTTGAAAGTTAAGCAACGCTTCAAGCCGCCCTTGGGAAATTTCAGGCTGATAGGGAGTATACTGCGTGTACCACCCGGGGTTTTCGAAGATGTTGCGTTGAATCACCGGCGGGGTGATGCAGTCGTAATAACCCATGCCGATGTACGACCGAAACAACTTGTTCATGGAGGCCAGCTCGCGCAGCCCGCTCAAGGCTACATGCTCGCTGCGCGCCTCCTCGAGCCGCAGCGGCGCCTGGATGCGAATCGGCGCCGGGACGGTCTTGTCGATCAAAGCATCAAGCGTGGGAAAACCGAGGACCTCCAGCATGGACTGACAATCCTGTTCGCTCGGGCCTATGTGTCGATGAACAAAGCTGCCGGTATCGTCCAGGATTCCCCGGGCAGACAACGTCTTCTTATTAGTAGGGTTTTTGGAAGCCATAATCCATCCATTCCGTATGAAAGAAAAGCCGCGATCTCCAAACTCATGGGGGGTAACTATACAAATTTTTGGCACTTATTGCCAGCACAAGAGGGGCCGGCGATGAGACGCGAGGCGGGCGGCGCGGGAAAGTCGGGAGACCTTTTTCAGCAAGGAGTTGCACCTGCCGAACGACAAAGACCTCCATGACCCCCGAGGGACTTAGGGCAAATCCTCAAAGGTCTTGGAGGTCTTCAGGCTCGGCACAGACCCCGGTCCTGTTACTTGATGTACGGACAGTTCCCTTTCATGGGACAGTCACCTTGCATGCCCAAGGGCATGCCACTCTCGTCCCGGAGCTTCAGGCTTTTCGAGGTTGTCAGATTGTTGAGCTCCGCCGCGACATAGCTCCCCGCCGCGTTGGTGATGGGGTAGGCTTTTACCGACATGACGTCACCTGCCGATATCTGGAAACCTGCCTTCACCAAAGCATGGTATGGACAGGCTGCGATCGTCAGGTTCTTTCCACCCGAGGTCAGTACGAATGTCGGCATACCCTGGCCGGCGCCGAGATTGACGCTCAGCACCGCACCTTCGAGGACGGTGAGGGCACTGAGGTCGAGATTCGCTGCGCTGTAAGCGCAGGTGCCCGCCCCGTGCATTGCATGCATTCCGCGCATTCCCTGCATCGTGCCGTCGGCATTGTGTTGCATGCCCATCATTCTGCCGCCTTGCTGCATTCCCATGCGCCCGCCGGCGTGCGGCATGCCGCCGGCGTCTCTGAGGACAAGCGTGGAACCGTTTACGGTAATCTCGGTTGCCACATAGGCATTGGCCGTTTGGGGATCCTGGAATGCCTTGACCTGCGCTGTGTCTCCGGGCTTGATCTCAAACTTGTTGTTCGTCAACAGCCGATACGGGCCGAGCAGGACGGTAAAATCGCCTGCCGGGGTATGAAGCACGACCGAAGGCATCCCCCGGCCGGGGGCCATGTTGACGCTGGTTACCGTGCCCGCCAGCGTAACGACATTCTGGGCGGCAGCATGGGCCATGGGCGCTGTCGCCCCCTGATGTGGAATCCGGTTTTGAGCCAGGCCGGCAATGGCCAGCAATCCGGCAATCACGACGATCGATCCGACTGCGAACGTTTTGCTTCGCATAACGAACTTCCCTCCCTCAGATACACAAAAATCCCGATTGCGTCCGGCTCCCAATGGAGCCTGCTTCCACTCCCTGCCAAATCAGCAAAAGGAGCACTGTCTCTATCGCAAACCCCGTGCCACTGGACAGATAACAGAATTCGCGGCAGTCCGCGAAGGGAGGAAGTTTTTCGATGCCAACAATTAGGAGCACTGCGCGCGGAACGCCGCATTGGTATATTCTTCTTCACAAGGGCAGCACCAGGCGCAAATATTGCACGTATCGGGCTTGCAAGCTGCAGCCTTTGCACTCACTTCCTCGGCATTTCAGGCGCGGGCGTCCATGACCCGGATCATTTGAGGCACCCAGATGCGGGCATATTCGGGCGCGTGATCGATGCCTCAGGAGCTCCGGTCCTGTAAGACTCTTTCACTCTCGACTTCATGCCGGTTTATGCCGGCGCTCGGGCGCCACCTGATTTCCCGGCCGCTGGAAATTGGGCGTCCTATTTCCTTATTTCTCTTGTCTCGCGATAGGGGTGCAGCCCACCTGGCTGCTTTGATTTTCCTGCGTACAAATGGAATCCGCCGATCTAATCGTCTACACTATAAGAACAGAACATTGAGATCGGAATCTTCCCATGAGGTTTTTTCGTTTTAAAAAGGCATTGGGACTCATATTTGCCATCCTGGTTTCCGGAGTGTGGGTCTCGTTTTCGCAGACCGCACCGGGTACTGACCTGAACTCGGCGGTGCTTCTTCAATACCTCAATCAGACCATAGGCTGGTATCAGCAGCTCGACCTTCAGAGGCAACTGATGACTGATCCCGACGAGGGAATGGTCGTCAATGACAATCAGCAGATCGCAAACCAGGTAGTGTCGCTCGCCTTCGAGTTCGCCAGAGCCGAAGCGGAGTCGATCGAAAAAGAAGAGGCGTCGGGGCAGGCGGGGGGTCGGGACCAAGCCGCCCCATCGCGTTATCAAGCCCTGCGCCAAATGATGACCAACCTGGACCAGCAGGTTCGGGCAAACAAGAAGGAACTGGAATCGCTGCAACAGAAGCAGGCCAATGAAACCGGCCCGCGGCGGGAATCACTTCAGACCCGGATTGATGAAACCAAGAGCGAACTTGATCTTGCACAGGTGCGAAGCGACATGTTCCATACCATTGCCGAGTTTATCGGCGGATCGAGCACCAGCGGCTTTGGCGCCATCGGCCTTCGTGAGAAGATCGAAGCCCTGGCGAGGTCGGTGCCTGCAGCTCTGGCGAAGCCCGCCACAAAACAGGGGACCCCGGCGCCCGCCAATGAGCAGATCTATCCCGCTCCTGCATCCGGCATGCGGAAAGATGAACCGTCCGGTGTTTGGGGATTGACGTTAGACGTCATCGCCGTTTCCAAAAGAATGCGCACGATCCGTGACGCCATTCAGCTGACGGATTCTCTGAATCAGGACCTGAAAGGGCTGCGCACGCCCCTTGTGAACACGCTGAGAGAACTGTCGAAACGCGGCGATGAGCTCGCCGGTCAGGCCGACACCTCCGACCAGATCCTGCTTGTTCAGCAGAAAGCCATGCTTGACGCTATGACCGCGCAGTTCAAGCGCACGGCGGACTCTGTGTTGCCTTTGAGCAAACAAGGGATCCTGCTCGAGCTGTACAAAAAAAACCTGACAAACTGGCTGGGTTCGCTCGAGACCCGATATGCAACGGAGTTGAGGAACCTTCTCCTCAGGCTGGTGATGCTTGTGGTGGTGCTGACGATGATTATCGGAGGCGCAGAGCTGTGGCGGCGAGCGATATTCCGCTACGCGCGCGACCCGCGCCGCAGATACCAGTTCCTGTTGATGCGCAAAATTGTGTTCTGGTGTGTGATCGCCATCGTGCTCACTTTCTCGTTTGCGAACGAGCTCAGCTCGGTAGCGACCTTTGCCGGACTGATCACGGCCGGCGTTGCCGTGGCGCTCCAGAGTGTCATCCTTTCAATTGTGGCCTACTTCTTCCTGATCGGCAGATACGGCATCCGCGTAGGCGACCGCGTGCAGGTGGCTGGAATCACGGGCGAAGTAGTAGATATCGGACTCGTACGATTCCATTTGCTCGAACTGGTCAGCGGTTTAGAGAAAACGGCGAGCGGCCGAGTCGTCGCATTCTCGAATTCGATCGTTTTTCAATCGAATGCCGGTTTTTTCAAGCAGATCCCCGGTACGAACTTCGTCTGGCACGAGGTCACCCTGACGGTGGCCCCCGACAGCGATTACCACCTTGCGGAAGAACGGTCGCGCGAAGTCGTTGAAGCCATTTTTAAAGAGTACCGGGACGAGATGGAAAAGCAGTACCACCACTTCCAAAAGACCCTGGCAGCCGCGCCGGCCGGGGCCCTGCAACCGACGAGCCGGCTGCGTCCGGCAACGTCCGGCCTCGAAGTGGTCATCCGATACCCGGTGGATATGATGATTGCGTCCGAAATCGATGACCGTGTGACCCGCGAGTTGCTCAGCATGATTGATCGCGAGCCAAAACTGAAACTGGCCGGTTCAGGCAAGCCCCCACTCCGCCTGAAGACCGACACCTCCGGCTAAGGTGCCACGTCTGCAATATTCCAATTCCTGCGGGGGGCAGGGAAAAGACGTGCGTCACGCCCAGAAGGTCTTGCAGGCGATGCGAGCAGCATCCTGGCTGCCACCACATCGTTTGAGTGGCGGGAGCTTGTCGTCGTGCCTGGAGCCATTCGAAGGCTGCAAGTGCCTTTGTATCCGCCCATACGCACACAGCCACTCGTTGACTGTGGCGAGCGGTTCGGCGTACCTTTGATTGGAATCTCAGGAGAAAGGCATGGGCAATGAGGAAATCTTCTTGCGCACTCGGGATTTGCCTTTATTTGAGTTTTGGTCTGGCTCTTACTGCAATGGCGCAAAATCCCTATGAAAAATATCTCACGGGAGCCGATATCGAAAAGGTCACCGGGATGAAGGGGATCAACCTGATTCCGCGCGGATCCGTCGCCGCGGCGGCTGGAGATCTCAATTTTGCAGATGCTTCAGGCGAACTGATTCTGATGGTCCAGTTCACAGATGCAAAGAATTTCGGCGGTCTGAAAAACAAGTACGCAAAGGGTGCCGTCAGCGGCGTCGGCGGTGAGGCGGTCCGGGGTGCTGCACTGCCCGGAATGCCGGATAACTTGCTGGCATTCACAAAAGGGACCCATTGTGTTGTCCTGACCGCATTCGGGGACTTTATTAAAAAGACGGTCTACCTGACGGTTGACCAGCTTACGGCTCTGGGCAGATTGATTGCCTCCCGTCTTTGAGTTTTGAGGATGGGCATTTGTGAAAAAGGGGCAGCGTCATCGACCGCGTTGTAAACACCGCGAAGGGCGTAAGGAGGTTCATGAGCACGTGAGTGGCCGTGGTCTTGCCGGCGCCGTCAGGCCCCGGAAGGGCATACAGGCTGCCGTGCGGAACCAGGAGATTCAGGTCGTGCAGCGCCTCGAGCCTTCCGTTGACAGGTTCTCTCCTGATAACAGGGTGGCGTCCCTGCTTTACTGAGAAGGAGAAAGCTAATGGACAATTCCCGCAGGGAGTTTCTGGGACGCACTGCTGTCGGGCTCGTGGGCGTTGCTGCGGCCACCTCGGTGATGTCCTGCAACAAGCCCGCTAAGGAAACCGGCCAGGTGCCGGGTGTGTTGCCGGCCGGCTCGCCTCCGGTTTTTGGGGCTGCTCCGCCCGCCGGCCCGGAAGTCGGCCCGGCCACCATCGCAGAGGCCGAGAAACTGGTGCAGGTTCAATACACCGCGAGCGAACGGGCGCAGGCCGCAGGCAACTGGCGTGTGTCCATGGCGCCTCTCTACGAACGGCGTACCGGACCGCGCAAGGTCGCGCTGGAACCAGCGCTCTCGCCGGCCACCCGATGGGATCCGGTGCTGCCCGGTGTCAGCGCCGGTCCGACGCGCGACCGGTTCGTCCGAAGCCGGACTGCGGACGGTCCGCTGCCGGCGCGCGACGAGGACATCGCATTCGCGCCGGTGACGGTGCTGGCGCGCTGGATCGAGTCGCGGACTCTCTCCTCTGAGCGGCTGACGAGCATTTATCTCGCGCGACTGGAGCGCTTCGACCCGAAGCTCCGCTGTGCGATCACCGTGATCCGCGATCAAGCGCTTGCGCAGGCACGGCGCGCGGATGCCGAGATCGCGGCCGGCAAATACCGCGGCCCGCTGCACGGCATCCCCTGGGGAGCCAAGGACCTGCTCGACACGGCCGGCATCGCAACCACTTACGGCGCCGAGCCGTTTCGTAATCGTCTCCCCGACGCCGACGCCGCGGTGGTTGCCCGGCTGCACGAGGCGGGAGCAGTGCTGATCGCGAAATTGAGTCTCGGCGCGCTCGCGCTGAATGACGTCTGGTTCGGCGGGCAGACCATGAATCCCTGGTTGCTGGAAGAGGGTTCGTCGGGAAGCAGCGCCGGCCCGGGAGCTGCCACGGCGGCGGCCTGCGTCGGTTTCGCCGTCGGCAGCGAGACGGGCGGCAGCATCGTCGCCCCTGCGATGCGTTGCGGCGTGGTCGGCCTCCGGCCCACATTCGGCCGCGTGCCGCGCACCGGCGCGATGACGCTCTGCTGGTCTCTCGACAAGCTGGGACCGATGGCGCGCGGCGTCGAGGACACGCTGCTGGTCCTGGCGGCAATCACCGGCCCCGATGCGGGCGATATGTCAAGCGTATCCAGCAGGCTCGACTTTGATGCGTCCGCGGGGGTCGAAGGGTTGCGCGTAGGTTACATCCCGGGCTGGATGACGAGTCCGCCCGCCACAGACGTGGATCGCGCCGCGCTTGAAACGGCAAGACGCCTCGGGATGGTGCCGGTTGAAGTCTCGCTCCCCGACTGGGCGTACGGCTCCCTCAACGTTATTCTCTTTGCCGAAGCGGCGGCCGCCTTCGAGGAGCTGACGCTCTCTCATGGCATCGACACGCTCAAAATGCAGGTGCCCGATGCCTGGCCCAACACATTCCGCCAGTCGCGCTTTCTGTCCGCAGTCGACTTCGTCCAGGCGGACCGGCTGCGGCGCAAAGTGGCACAGGAGATGGCGCGTGTTTTTGCGCACGTCGATTTGCTCCTGGTCCCCTCTCTGCGCGACGAAATTCTCACTATTACCAATTTCAGCGGCCACCCGTCGCTGACGCTGCGCGCGGGATTTGTCGAGGTGGACAAAGCGCGCAGCGACTGGGCACCGGATCCGGCCCATCCCCTCACGACGTTTGCGTCGAAGCGACGTGTACCGCATGGCGTTTCCTTGATTGGGCGCCTGTTCGACGAGGGCACGCTCGGCCGTGCCGGCATCGCCCTCGAGCGCGCTTTCGGCGTCGCCGGCGAGCGCCCTCCAGGATTCGCATGAACCGTTTGCATTTGGGCAATCAGCGATTCCTATCGCACCCGAGCACACAAGATAATAGATGCCACATGCAGAGAACTCTTCCCTAAGAACCCCCGGGCGGTATTCTTAATAGAGGCTCGGGTAGCAGGCACAATAGAGACTGAACCTGTACCCCGGCAAGAAAGGGTCTTCGTTTGGGTAGGACCGCCATGTTTGCTGTATCCAGACCCCTAGAACCGGAGGTACACCATGAAGTCCAGAATCCTGCCAGCAATCGCCTTCGTGGCGTTCTTTATGGGACAGAGCGCCTACGGGCAATTTCAAGCCTACCTCGCGCAAGTTGTCAACGGGAATTTCGGCAACGTCAGCTTTGCAACCACATTCATCTGCTTCAACGACACAAACGCCACTGTGACGGCAATTCTGACGCTGACGGATAACAACGGCAATCCCTTGTCTGTGACGATGACGGGACTTGGAACCGGCAGTCAGTTCAGCATCACCCTGGGTCCCGGGGCCACGGATTTTCTCCAGACCGATGGGCGGGGAAGCGGAGCCGTGGGCGCCGCAACCGTAACGGCAACGACCCCCATTGGAGTCTCTGCGGTCTTTACGGTCAATGACGCCAATGGAAACTTTATGACCGAAGCGGGCGTGGGCAGCTCGGCTCTCCTGACTGATTTCGTGCTGCCTGTGGACTCCACAGGATCCTTTCTCACCGGGTTCGCGCTCTACAGCCCCGCCGGAAATGCGTCGATCACACTGACTTTGATCAATCCCGACGGCAGCCAGGCCGGCACTGCGCCCCTGTCATTGGGCAACGGCGCCCACACGGCAGGATTCGTGGCGGCAGCGGGACAGTTTTTCCCCACGATGACCAACTTCCGCGGCACCCTGCGTGTCCAGAGCAGTTCGCCCATCGCTGCGCTTGTTCTGAGGCAATATCAGACTTCCTCCAAACTCACCTATACCTCGTTGCCGGTGGTAACACATTCTTCGGGCAAGCTCGCACTCGACCTTGCGCAGGTGGCGAATGGATCCTTCGGCAGCATCAGCTTCAAGACCTCTTTCCTGATCTTCAGCATCTCCTCGGCTCCAGCTCACGTATCCCTCGCCCTGACGCAGGACAACGGCTCGCCGTTCACCGTGAACATTCCAGGCAGCGGTCCCGGAACCGGCACAGGCAGCAATTTCAGCTTTACGCTGGCTCCAGGCGCCTCTGTGTTTCTCCAGACGGATGGGCTGGGCGCGGGAACCGCAGGGGCGGCAACCATTACCTCCGATGTACCCTTGGGGGCATCCGCGATCTTCACGGTATTTGACTCGCAGGGACAATTCGAAACCGAGGCAGGTGTAGGTGATTCACCCTCACTGACTTCGATGACACTTCCCGTCGACATCACCGGCACCTCAGACACCGGGGTGGCATTTTTCAATCCGGGAAGCGCGTCCGCGACACTGACGCTCAAGTTGCTGGATGCCAACGGAACGATCAGGGGTACGAAAACGGAGCCGCCGTTGGGTTCCAACAATCATTTGTCGCTGTTTGTCGATCAGCTGTTCCCCGGCACCGCCAATTTCAGGGGATCGTTGGCAATTACCGCCAGCAGCGCTGTTGCCGCTATGACGTTGCGACAGGATTCGCCGAGCGCGTCTTTGCTTACTTACACTACTCTGCCAACCGCAGCCGGTGCGGCCACAGGACAAGCGGCAACTCCGGTGCTGCTTTCGAAGACGGAGACCGCAATTTCGGCTACCGCCAACCTGATCATGAACGAAACGCTTCCCGCGGGATTTAAGCTCTCGGGCACGATCAGCGGGACCGGCACCGCCGTCTTTGTGGTAGCCAGCGCCGGCGGTAACACCTTTTTTTCAAGCTCCCTTGTCCAGCAAAATACCCAGTACCTGATCGTGGTCCCGTCCGGGTTGTACAATCTCACAGTGAGCTTCCAGCCTGCCGGTCTCCCGCCGGGCGTCTTTGTACAGATGACCTATGCGGACCCCAATCCCGTGCAGGTATCCGGCGACACAGTCAGAAACATCACTCTGCCTGCGGTGACGCTTTTTAACGTGTCGGGCAGCCTCCTGGGTTTGAGCACCCTGCCTCCCAGCATCTCTACAGTTGTCGTATTCACCTCCAGTGATGACACGGTGCAGGGATTGTTCGCGCCGGATGCGAATGGCAATTTCCAGGGAATGCTGCCGACGGGCAATTATGTGGCTTCCCTCTCCAGATCGGGCCTTCAGTTTTCCGCGCTCCAGACGGAACAGATGGCGATCTATAACCTTGGTTCTCTGGTGATGGGAAACGGACCCGCCAGCGGCACATTTATGATACCCAACATGGCGACGCTTTCAGGAACAATCAACACCGGCGGTCTTCCAAGCGTTCTATTCACTTCACTCTCTGCCATGGACACATCTGCGCCTCTGCCCACGCAGGCGGGGCTCCTGGGATTTCCCGCGACGAGTAGCATGGGCGTGGACACTTCAGGCCAGTATCAGGCGGTGCTGGCGCAAAACCGCAGCTATAGCATCAACGCTGCAATTGGTTTCACACTGGGATCGAGCAATGGCGGGAGTTCGATTAGTTTTCCGGTGCCCCCCAATTCCACAAACCTGAGCGGCAATGCCACTCTCAATCTGAGTGTTCCCGCCCTTCCGGCGACGGTGACCATTTCAGGTCAGGTCACAGATGCATCGGGCAATGGTGTCGCCAACACAGCGGTTTTCGCAATTTCGCAGTCGATCGCGGGGGCGCCGAATCTCAGTTTCACGGCGAGCACAAGAACGGATACCAACGGCCATTACAGCATGGTGGTGTACAGCGGCACCAATTATCAGATCACCTACACGCCGCCTCGTCCCACATCCTGAGGCGAGCGAGCGAAACGCCGAATTTGCCGGGATCGAACCGAAAGGTTATGTCGAGTTCTCCCGACGCCATGTGCATGTCGAGGAGCACGAGGCTTCGAGGGCCGCCGGCGGCGGCCGGTGCAGAGCGGATTGGAGCTGGACAAGCTGATGGTGAGTTGGGCGAACTTCGAAGTTCTGCAGTCCGCCCCGCCGCGGCTGTGCCTTAAACGCAAAAGACAGTAAAAAATCGCGAATAAGAGCCTGCTGGGATCCTTCCTGGGGAGTATCCTTTGCGGGTATTTGCTTTGCTTGGTCCCGGCGCGATTTCTCCCCGAAGCCTTCCTGGACTGATTCACAGAATGGCCGCTTGTCCCTTGCAATGCCGGACAAGGTGTCATATAAGAGCATCCGCTGATGAGTTCCAGAAAGCGCAAAACCTCACAGTCCGTTGGCCTCCCGATCAAGAAGCGTAAATCGCCGGAGCGGCAACCCGCCCGCCCAATCCGTGACTGGGCCTTGTGGCTCTTGCTGCCGGCATTGCTCCTCGCGACGCTTCTGGCCTACCATCCTGCATGGTACGGAGGCTTGCTCTGGGATGACAACGCTCATATCACTCTTCCCGGATTGCGTTCGGCGCAGGGATTATGGCGCATCTGGTTCGACCCGGGCGCAACTCAGCAGTACTATCCCGCAGTTCATTCAGCTTTTTGGGTTCTGTACCAACTCTGCGGTGACCACACCCTTTGGTACCATCTGGTCAATATTTTCCTCCATGCGCTGTCGGCGTTTCTGGTAGCCCTGATATTACGCCGGTTGGCAATTCCAGGGGCCTGCCTGGCGGCCATGATCTTTGCCTTGCATCCCGTATGTGTGGAGTCCGTTGCCTGGATCGCGGAGCTGAAAAACACGCTCTCGGGCGCTTTTTATCTGGGTGCCGCGCTGGCGTATTCCCACTTCGACTCCAGGCGGCAGAGGCGGTTCTATCTGCTGGCTCTGGCTCTTTTCATTCCGGCATTGCTGAGCAAATCCGTGACCGCCACACTGCCGGCGGTATTGCTGGTGATCCTCTGGTGGCACCGCGGGATGTTGAGCTGGCGTCGTGACATCATTCCGCTCCTCCCATTTTTCGCGGTCGGTGCCTGTGGAGGCCTGTTCACCGTCTGGGTCGAGCGCACACAGATCGGCGCTCAGGGCGCAAGCTTCGATTTCACTCTTATCGAGAGGTGTCTGATCGCCGGGCGTGCAATCTGGTTTTATATCGCCAAGCTGTGCTGGCCTGCGAATCTGGTCTTCATATACCCGCGGTGGCAGGTCAGCCAGAGTGTGTGGTGGCAGTATCTCTATCCGCTCGGGGTGCTGGCTCTTTTTACCGGACTTTGGCTGATCCGGAAGCGTACCCGGACGCCACTTGCGACGATGCTCATTTTTTGCGGAACACTTTTCCCTGCGCTTGGCTTCTTCAACGTGTATCCGTTTGTTTTTTCGTTTGTCGCGGATCACTTTCAATACCTGGCGAGCATAGCACCGATCGCCCTCTTCTCCGCCGCCGCGACGAACCTCATCAAGCGGTGGAAAATCCGGACGATGCCGACGGCGTCGGCATTAATTCTGGGAGGAGTGCTGGCCTTCCTGACCTGGAATCAATGCAGGCAGTACGTCGATGCCGAGACACTGTATCGCACCACGATCGCACGCAACCCTTCGTGCTGGCTGGCCCACAACAATCTGGGTTCCTTGAAGCTGGGCGGCTCCAGGGCTGAGGTGCAGGAGGGACTGGCGCATTTTCAGGAAGCCCTGAAATTGAAACCCGACTACGCAGGGGCGCGCATGAACCTGGGTACGGCTTTAAGGACAATGGGACACTATGCGGAAGCGATCGCTCAATATAACGAGGCTCTCAGGCTGAATCCAAACATCCCGGAAGCACACACCAACCTGGGCGTGGCTTTGCGCGCTGTGGGCCGTCTGAACGAGGCGATAGTTCAATACAAGGAAGGCTTGAGGCTCAAGTCTGATTTCCCCGAATCTCATCTTCTTCTGGCGGAGGCCTTGCAGGAATCGGGATCTCTCGAGGAGGCGCTGACACACATCCATGAAGCGCTGAGGATTGATCCCAAATATCCCCAAGCCCACAACACCCTGGCCAATACCATGTTCAGGATGGGCCACTTGGAAGAAGCTATGAGTCAATATAGGCAGGCCTTATCATTTAAGCCGGACTACCCCGAGGCCCATACGAACCTGGGCATCGCATTGCAGGCAGCAGGACTCCTCCAGGATGCTGTAACGCAACACAACGAGGCCTTGCGACTCCGTCCGGATTTTTCAGAGGCGCACTTTAACCTGGGTAAAGCCCTGCAGGCGCTGGGCCGTGTTGATGAAGCCATGGCGCAATATCGGGAGGCAATACGGCGCGATCCAACCTATGCAGAAGCCTACAATGCGTTGGGAACTGCTCTGCAAATTCAGGGCCGGCCCGAGGAAGCATTGAAGCAATATGAGGAGAGTCTTCGGGTTAATCCCAAATCAGCCGAGGCTTACGACAATTTCGGCCTGGCTTTGCTGCAGATGCGACGTACTACGGAGGCAATGAGCTATTTCGAGGAAGCTCTCCGGCTGAAGCCCGACTTCGCCGCCGCTCATTATGACCTGGGCAACGCGTTGCACTCGATGGGTCGGCTCGATGAGGCAATAGCGCATTACCGGGAAGCACTCAAAACCAGACCGGGCATCGCTGCAATCCACAATACTCTGGGCATTGCTCTCGCCGCTACGGGCCGGCTTGATGAGGCCGTGACGGAGTTCAAAGAGGCCCTGAGACTCAAGCCGGACTACGTCGAGGCCGGCGCAAACCTGGCCAAGGCAACGGCAGCGCGAGCCGGAGGCCGCAGCAATTCACCCGGCAGGTAAGAAGGGAATCCGGGCGGCCCCCGCAGCCGTGCTCCGAGCTCAGAACGCATCCTTGTGGCCGCAGCCGTCAGGCTGCACTGATTCTGTCAAATTCCTCACTCCTTGCCGGCCAGGCCATATTCCTTCAGGCGGTATTGCAGGGTGCGGAGGCTTACGCCCAGCTCGCGCGCGCTGCTGCGACGGTCGCCCTGGTTGCGGGCCAGCGCTTCGAGAATCTCGACTTTTTCAATCTCGGCGAGGGTCATGGGGCGTGCTCCACTGATTTTCCGCTCGAATTGAAGCGACAGGTCCTCCGGGAGGATGGTATCGCCTTTTGCCACAATCAGGGATCGTTCCAGAGCGTTCTGGAGTTCGCGCACATTGCCCGGCCAATCGTAGCGATACAATATCCTCCGTGCTTCAGAGCTCAAGGCTTGAAAGCGGTGGCCCATGCGCGCCGAGATTTTCCGCGCCAGGAAATCCGCCAAAGGCAGGATGTCTGCCCGTCTGTCCCGCAGCGGCAGGATGGGGATGGGGAATACATTGAGCCGGTAATAGAGGTCTTCGCGGAACGACTTTTCCTCCAGTGCGCGGGCGAGATCTTTATTGGTAGCTGCGATGACTCTCACGTCGACCATTATGGTCCGTGTGCCGCCCAAGCGCTCAAATTGCTGTTCCTGCAGCACGCGCAGGAGCTTGGCCTGCAAATTGACGCTCATTTCAGCGACTTCGTCCAGGAAGAGCGTCCCGCCATGGGCAAGTTCGAACCGGCCTCTCCGCACCTGAACCGCCCCGGTGAATGCTCCCTTTTCATGCCCGAAGAGTTCCGACTCCAGCAGAGTCTCGGCTAGTGCGGCACAGTTCACTGCGACGAACGGCTCCTCGCTGCGCGGGCTGCGCCGGTGAATGAAGCGCGCGACCACCTCCTTCCCGGTTCCGGATTCCCCCGTGAGCAGCACGGTCGTCGACTGTTGCGCTACCTGCGCCGCCAGAGTGAGCACGCGTTTCATGGCCTCACTATCGGCAACGATATCGGGTGGATATTGAGCCTCGGTTTCGGCACGGAGCAGGAGGCTCTGATCCCTCAACATCCGCTGGCGCAGAGTGCGGGCGACCACCAGCCTCAGTTCGTCCGGGCTCTCGAGCGGCTTGGTCAGGTACTCCTGTGCCCCCAGTTTCATGGCCTCGACGGCAGTCGCAATCGAGCCATAGGCCGTGAGCACGATGACAGGGACCTCCGGCATGCGCTCGCGCAGCCACCTTACCAGCTCGAGGCCGCTCATGTCCGGCATGCGTTCATCGGTGACGACCAGGTCGAAACTGCGCGCAGAGAGCAGCTGCGTCGCCTCTTTGCCGTTGCCAGCCGCCACCACCAGGTACTCCTTTTGCAGCGAAGCCGTCAGCAGCTGTCGTTGTGCGGGTTCGTCATCCACCACCAGGATCGAGTTCTTCATTTGTCTTCCGGCCCACTCTGGCTGCGCCTGCCAGGCGGTGCTGTGGCCTCTTGGATTTGGTATTGATCCCTGTATGGCATCCTCTCACACGGATGCCCGCAACGGCAGCCGGAGAGTGCATCTGGCTCCGCCTTCAGGCCGGTTCGCCAGGTCCAGAGTTCCGCCCAGGCGCACCGCAATCTGCCGTGAGATCGGAAGCCCAAGCCCGGTCCCTTTGGTCTTGGTAGTGGCAAAGGGCTGGAACAATTCCTCCGGCTCCCGATCGCCAAGGCCAGGGCCCGAGTCATCGATCTCGGCAATCAACTCCTGTGCGTCCCGCCTCGTTCGCACAGTGATGTGCCCGCCGGCAGGCGTCGTTTCCATCGCGTTGAGCAAAATGTTGAGCAGAATCTGCCTGAGGCCGCTCTCATCCGACTCGAGAATCATGGCATCGGTTCCGGCGGCAATGTCGAGCGTGACCCCGGCCGCTTCAAGTTTCGATTGCAGCGCCACCGTGAGGTCTGACAAGAGATGCGCGAAGTCGAAGCGGCTGATCTGGGGGTCCCGAGGCCGGGCGAAAGTGAGAAGATCGGTGACCAACTGCTCCAGCCGCTCCGCTTCGCGGACGACCGTTTTCATGAGCGATTGAGTTTTGTGGTCGCTGGGCAAGTCCTCCTGTGCGAGTTGTGTCAGTCCCTTCATCGCTCCGAGCGGATTGCGAATCTCATGAGCCAGCGTCGCCGCCATCGCGCCCAGCGCCGTCAGGTGCCGTTCGGACCCCTCGCGCGCTTTCAGCAGCAGGAACCGGTTGAGGGTGCGCAGAAAGTAGCGGGCGAGCGCAAGCAGGGTCACAATGGCGACACAGTTGATCGCAAGATGGGTCACCGCCTGCCACCGGATAAAACCGACGGAGGAGGAGTACATCCCAATGCGGAGCCGTGCCGGTGCCGCACGATGCGCCATTCCCGGCCCCATTCCCGGCCCCATGCCCATGCCCCGGCCCCGCCCCGCCCCCCCGCGCGGAATAGGTAGCGCCGCTTCAAAGATGTAGACTTCGGTCCCCAGCGAGCGCACAAAGCCGGGCGAACTGGAGAAGATAGGTGCGAAGCGGTCTCCTTCGCTCGCAAGCACCTGTCCCGCCTCATCGAGGAGGGCGAGAAAAGCTACCGATGAGCCATCGGCCCTGGCAATCTCGGCGAACAGCCTCTGCCAGGAACTCGGATTGGCCCGCTCCGGCCCCCGCATCTGGCCATCGAGAGCAGCCGCGATTTCAGCAGCACCGTTGTGCAGATACTGCACCCGAAGGCGGGACAGCCGAACGAAGTCCCAGCCCGCGCTGACCGCGAGGCCGACACATACTGCGGCGACGACAACAACAAAAGCACCGGTCGGAAAAGCACTTAACCTTCGCGGCCCATGATCGGACACCTTTTCCATTCTCCGCCCCGCATCAGCCGATCCGATTCTATAGGAAGCACGATTTGAACCAACATGATACCTCATGTGATCGTGAGATTCACCCGCGACAGGCCCCTCGCTGTCATTCGAGTCGGGTAAATTGAAAGGCAAAAGATTAACGCAGAGGATGCACAGGGGAGTAGAGAGCGCAGCGAGTGCGGGGATGACGAGGCAGAGGTTGCCCCGTATCCTTGCGTTAAGCTGTTGTCTTATCGATTGGGGCGGCCGTCGGCACCATGGATCCAGCGGAACACGCGATCCTCGCGCTCTTCGTCCCGGCGCCTGCGCCCGCGCAACTCGTCCAGGTTCCGGCTCATGATCTGGCAGACCTCATCCATGAGGCGGTGTTTGCCGCCCCTGTCATAGTGCGTTACATCGATGGGACGGTCGATCTTGATGCGGATGATCACGCCCGGGTTGACTTGCAGGGTTTTCGGCATGATCACCCGGTGGCTTCCTTCCAACGCAACCGGAACCAGAGGCACGCCGGCTCGCAACGCCAGGGCGAATGCGCCGCTGTGAAACCCGCCGAGGTAGCCGTTGCGGCTTCTAGTCCCCTCAGGAAAGGCAATCGCGTTGACTCCGCCTTGAATGACCTTCGCGGCTGCAAGGATGCTCCTGGCGGCTTCGCGCGGATTATCACGGTCGATGGGGATGCAGCCTGACCGGCGCATGTGCCAGCCCATGAACGGAACCCGGAAGAGAGATCTTTTTGCCACCCAGCGAAACTGGATCGGAAGATGCGCCGCGAGGGAGAGGATGTCATGCAGCCCGCTGTGGTTGGCGACGAGCAGCTGGGGGCGTGCGCTATCGAGGTGATCGAGGCCTTCGATCTCGACCCGGGCTCGGCTCAGCCAGAGGTTATCTCGCGACCAGCGCTGCATGCAGAAATGCTGGAGCCGGCCGCTGCCGGACACCAGACTGCCTAAAATCGAAACTGTCGCCCAGAATGCCGTACTCAGGCCACAGCCGGTCCAGCACCAGATTGTGAAGATCTTCGCTCTGAGACGTTCCATCGCCAGTGTCTATATGCCGAATCCCTCGGGCAAGTCAACCGAACTCCGGACACCTGGAAGATTTCATTCTTCACGCGCACCTACCATAGACTGCCGGTGAATCCGGTAAACGAGGGCTTCGGGACCTGAGACTCGGCTCGGCCGGGATTCCGGCTTTTCCTCTTGTCCCGAACCGGAGAATGTCCTATAAATCAGGCCTCGACCACGCTAAGGATCACTCATCGAACAGGATATCGTTGACCTGCGGGGAGCGGCCAAGACTATGTTCATAAAATATCTCCTGGTGGCACTTTCGATCATTTCCGGCCTGTACGTGATCGCCTGGCTGCTGATTGCCCGCAGCCGTCGCAAACAGGAGCGCCAGGCCGGCTCGGCTCCGGAGAGGCCCGTGCCGAATCCCCTCCAGATTCTGATCGGATTCGTCGCGAATTTCCTCGATACGCTGGGCATCGGATCCTTTGCTACCACAACATCCATGTTCAAGCTCGGGCGCCTGGTGCCGGACGAGCAGGTGCCCGGCACGCTGAATGTCGGTCACGCGCTGCCCACCATCACGGAAGCCTTCATCTACATGACGATCGTACAGGTCAGCGTCTCCACCCTGCTTATCATGATAGTAGCCGCCGTGCTGGGTTCATGGATCGGCGCCGGCATCGTCGCGCGTTGGCCGCGGCGCAACATCCAGATCTCGATGGGCCTTGCTCTCCTGGCAGTGGCGGGAATAATGGCCTTGAGGCAGGCGAAACTCATTGACGCGCTGGGCAGCGGCACAAGCCTGGGGCTGGACGGATACCTGCTCTGGTTGGGGGCCTTCGGCAACTTCATGCTGGGGGCGCTGATGACCATAGGAATCGGCCTGTATGCCCCATGCATGGCGCTGGTCTATATGCTCGGCATGCAGCCGCTGGCTGCGTACCCCATCATGATGGGGAGTTGCGCCTTTCTAATGCCGGTGGGCAGTGTTCAGTTCATCCGCAATAACCGCTACAGCCTGCGCGCCGCCCTTGGGCTGACCCTGGGCGGCATTCCCGGCGTCCTGCTTGCGGCGTTTCTTGTGAAGACGCTTCCGCTCGAGTACGTGATTTGGCTCGTGGTGGGGGTGGTCGTCTATACTGCGACCAGGATGCTGCACTCCGCGCGGGTCGAGAGGATGAACGCACTCCCGGCCACGGCAAGGACTTAACCGGCGGCCGCGAAACTAAAGAGGACGTTCCGTCTTTCCATGCAAGCCCGGCCGGCAATCCGGCGAGTAGCGGGAAAGCGGGATGCCCCCTTTCCCCTCAGTCGGTTTCCTGTTTTTCCAGCACGGCAGGACTAATCGTCAGCGCTCGAGCTTGAATCCCACCTTGAGGGTGACCTGGAACTCGTCCACCTTGCCGTCTTTGATGTGACCGCGCATTTCCACGACCTCGAACCAATCCATGTGCCGCACCGTCTTCGCCGCCTCAGCAACCCCTGCTTTGACCGCTTCGGCAAAACTGACCGGCGACGTCCCAACCACTTCGCTGAGCTTGTATGTTCCCGGCATTCGCAGTTCCTCCATGATGTCACTCTTAAACTCTGCCATGGATTGCGCATAATTCACGAAAAATCTTTCATGGGTTTATGCCGGCGCACGTCATTCCAGATCCATCATTGCCCCGCTGCCGAGGGAAAGATTTCCCGTCAGTCGAAAACGGAATCTGGCAGGCATGACACCATCAGCGCCGGGAGCGGCAGAAGACGGAGCGCACGGGCGCGGGCATCGTCGAATCCTTCCCCTTGATCGACTTCCAGATGATTTCGTTGAATTCGATGTCGGGTGCGGAGTCGGCGTCTTTGAAATTCATCTCCATGGAGCGCTTCGCCCCGGGGGCGTCGGGCGGGTTTGTTTCCGTCAACGAAACCCTGGCTGCACGCGCATTATAGGGTGTCGGATCCGCCTCGGTCCCGAACGAGGTGAACATGGGGGTTGCCGCCGCATCATACTGGCTCATGGGCGGAAGGCCGAGGATGAGCTCGATCGTTCGCAGCATGCTGGTGCTGGAATACATGGTGCTGTCGACCGTTTTGCGTTTGACATATGGGCTGATCGCGAATGCAACGGTGCGGTGCGAATCGACGTGATCCGGCCCGTTCTGAGCATCGTCCTCGATCACAAGGATGGCGGTGGAAGACCAGAACCTGGAGTGCGACACCCCCTCGACCAGCCGGCCCAGTGCGCGGTCGTTCTGCGCCACAAAAGCGCGCGGAGTGAGTGAACCCGCCCGTGTTCCCTGGGTATGATCGTTTCCGAGGCGCACGACTTGAAAGCGCGGCATCGCTCCTTCGGATTCAAAGCGCTTGAGTTCGTCCAGGAACCGTTGGGCGCGATCGAGATCGCTGTACGCCAGGTCAAAGCCGCGATATTGGGGATCGATGTGCCCTTCGAGTGCCCCGGGACGGGCGACTGAGATACCCCTGGGCCCGGCACCGTTCACCACCCATTCGCCATAGCTGCGATATGAGATCCCGCCACGCTTGCAGGCATCCCAGATATAGCCGGCACTTGGGGCTGCGATAGGCGTGCCTCCTTCGTAGTCATAGGTTCTGCGCCGGCTGGAGTACTGGGACGGCCAGGTTTTTTCTACATAGTCGGTCGCATAGGCGCCCATTGACCAGTTGTGCCCGTCGGCGCTGACCTCGGCATCGGCGTAGAAGTTATCCAACAGCACGAACTCCCGGGCCAGGGCGTGGTGGTTGGGCGTCACCTCTTCACCGAAGAGAGTCAGGCTGCTGTCCCCGTTCCCCTCGGCGATGTCGCCAAACACCTGATCATAAGTGCGGTTCTCCTTGATGATGTAAATGACATGCCGGATCGGAGACGTGGCGCCGACGCGCGCCGGAACTGCGCTCGCGCCCTGCGCCGGCACCGACAGGCGTTTCTTTTCCGAGTATGGCGTGTTCTTATAGACCTGCGCCGTATAACGTCGCAGGCTTGCTCCATCCGGTATCGGGACGACCGAAACCGAACCCATCATCAGTTGCCCGATATATTGCGTGTCGGCGGTCCTCTCTTGCGTCGGCTGCGGCCCTTTGGGATTGGGGAAGGATCGGCTCCCCTTCCCGTTAGCCACATACAGTGTTTTGCCGTCTGGGCTTACAGCCAGCGCCGTGGGATACCACCCGGCCGGAATGAAGCCGAGCACCCGGCTCTCGCCGCGGCTGGCGATGTTGATCACGGCCACGTCATTGTTGTCGGCATTGGCTGCGTACAGCCGGGTTCCATCGGGGCTGACCGCCAGTGCGTTGGTCGTGCTGCCCGCCGGGCTATCCGGATAGAGGGCCACCGAAATTCGTTCCTGAACCTTGTGGGTTTCGAGGTCGATCGCTGATATGGTGTTGCTGTTGGCATTGGCGACAAACAGCCGCCGGCTGTCGGCCGAGAAGGCCAGGGCATTGGGATGATCATCGGTGGGGATGCGGGCCGTGACCCGCATGGATGCCGTGTCAACGACTGCGACCTGTGCAGCGCCCCACACGCTCACGTAAACTGTCCTGCCGTCAGGAGCAACGGTGCAGGTGTAAGGATGATTGCCGACCTCCGCTCTCCACAACACCGTCCCGGTCTGCAGATCAACGGCCGCGACATCGTTGCTCAGATTGTTGGCGACATAGAGCCGGCTGCCCGCGACGCAGAGTCCCCCGGGATAGACGTCGGCCTTCCGACCGCCGACAGTGATCGCAGGGATTGAGGCGATCCGCCCACTCGTGAACGAAAAACGCAGGATCGTGTTGCTCATGCCGCCGCCGGCATAAACCGTAGTGCCATCGCGGCTCACCGCCAGGCCGAGCCAGGCCATCTCAACCCGTGCCCGGCTGACGATCTTTTTCGAGTCGAGGTTGATCACGTCCACGGATTGGGTACTGTAGCCATTGTTGGCAACGAGCAGATGTTTCCCGTCCGGGTGCAGGAGCAACGCCAGAGGCAGATCTCCCACGTCTATCTGTTCCCCTGCCGGCGTGAGGGACCAGCCGTTGGGCAACAGAAAACCCGACTCAGCCGATCCACCCGGAAGCTTTCTCGGCAGATTCTTCTTTTGGTATGCGTCACCGGAGAGCTGGAAGACCAGGGTGACGATCAGGGACAGATAAGCAACTCGTCTCACAAAGCTCTCCCCCAAGTCTGTCATTCGTGTCGGCAGCCGCGAGAGGACTATTGTAAGCGAGAAGAAGGCACGAGTCAGCAGTCAGAATAAAATGGATGCAGCGCAGGTATTCGTTTGACGGCCGCCCTCCCCCGCTGACTTCTGATCCCCGGCTTCTGACTCCCTCAGGGAGTCTTGGTCTGCGCGGCCGGCTGGGCCCGGAGGAAAACTGTGGGCTGGAAGGTCCACCATCCCAGCGGCCATCTGTTGAGGATCTCCCGGCCGCCGATCCGGTCCCGACCGACCACAAGCTCGTCTTTCATTTCATCGATCAGGCGCCTGTTCTCGGGCAGGATGAGGTACTCCGACTCCCCCAGAGATTTCGGAGGCAGGGAGGCGTCGCCGCGGTACTCCGGCGTGAGGTACCGTTCATCCCAAGCCTGCCCGTTTACATAAAGCGTGCCTCTGGCCAACTCCACAGTATCCCCCGGAAGGCCGACGATGCGGCCCAGGGCGTAGTTGCGTGTGTCCCACATCAAACCGGAATGGGACCCGACGACGAGCTCGCCTCCACGCTGGTTGTCCTGAGGCTGCTTCGGTTCATACAGGAACGCTACGAGCTCAAAACGCTCGGGCGCTCTCAGGCGATAAGCCAATCGATCGACATGAATCGAGAACTTGCTTTTCGAGGAGATGTTCGAAGTCGGATCTGAGGCAAAGAAGCGAAGCATCCGGCTGGAAAGGATCGGTTTCACATAAACCAAGTCCAAATAAGGCTGCGCCACGATCCGGTAGAAGCCGATCGCCGGCACGAACATCAGCACGGATCCCAGGATGAAAGCAGCAACAATCTTGATGTCGCGCATCGGGTAAATCGTGCGCAGGGCGAGGACGACGAGAATCAGATTCCAAATGAACAAGGCGATGAGGAGTCCCACCATGATACTCACGCCCACAACTCTGAGATCCCGCATGAGGTAACCGATCTCCTGCGGAATCATCAGAAAAACCGCGGATCCAAGCAAGATCGCCAGGATAGCCGGAACGCCGGTGTAACCAAAAACCACCGTCAGGTCGGAGAAGGCTCCCGGGGTGACTCCAGCCTGTCGCCTCCCTTGGAACATGCGGGCGGAAACATGAATCAGATACAACTTCAGAAATACAGTCGCGACTGCCGCGAAAAGTGGTGGGATAAAGGAGTAGCCCGGGAACGGATCCCGGGCGAAGTAGATGCCGCCCACGAAGTTAAACGCGAAGTAGGTAGGAACGAGGAGGAGAGCCACAGAGCCCCAGCTGGCGCCACGCTCCTTGATCACTGCCATGCGGCGGGCTGGCGAGGTAACAACCAGGCGGATATCACTGAGAAACTCTCCGAAGCTCAATTTCCCGTCATGGCCCATGGCTCCCTTCGCTCCTAGAAAACCTGCTTCAGAATTTCGAAAACGTCACTTGCTCCTGGGAGAATCCGATCCAGGCGAAATGTGGTGATGGTCCGTTCCATGGCGAACGCCACCGCTACCGCAATGTAGCCCAGAGTCGGCAGCGGATTTTCCAGCGCGTAATTCCAGGCAGTCATGAAGCTCTTTTGGAGAGATGAGATGATTCCCCTGCTTTTGCCATGGCCCAGATCTTCGCGGTAATGTGCCAGCAAAATCGCCTTTTGGGCCTGCCATGCCTCTTGCGGGATCTCCGGGACCGACCAGGCCTGAATTCGTCCTACCAGATAGGCGTACTCCTTGAAGACAGCGCCGCATTCATCGCATTCGGGCAGGTGGCCGGCGATTTCCTTCCCGGCTTCAGGAGTTTCTTCCTGCAGGAAATGCATGAGCAATTCTTCTTCGGTATAGTGACGTGCTCCGGGCCGTTTCATCCGGAACCTCCGGCTTTCCGAACCGCGCGCCGCACCGAATGGGTGGCGCGGAACAGAGATGTCTTTACAGTACCAAGGCTGCAATCTTCCATCTCGGCAATCTCTTCGAGCTTCAGATCCTGAAAATAGCGGAGCAGGAAGACTTTCTTTTGGAGTTCCGGCAAATCATCGACGCAACGGCGGATTTGCGCGACGCTCTCTTTCTTTTCCAGCGCGCCCAGTGGGGTGAGTATAGCATCGCCGATCGGATGCTCCGGCAACGCCTCCCGATCGGATGCCTCGGCCGGCTGAGATTCCTTACGGCGGCGCCGGCTGCGCCAGCAGTCAATGGCATGATTGGCCGCCATGCGATAGAGCCACGTGGAGAATCTGGCCCTGCGCGGGTTCCAGTCGGAGAGCGATCTGTATAGCTTTATGAATACCTCCTGGGTCGCATCCTGAGCCTCTGCCGCGTCCAGAATGATTCTATACACGGTGGAGTGAATCCTCTGACGATAACGGTCGTAGAGTTGGGAGAAGGCTGCTTCCTCCCCGCTGAGCGTTTTCGCGACCAGATCTTCGTCGGATTGTGGGCTCACCATTGCGTCCAGAACTCCGAGAGATTCCGGTCCGAACCCCGGTACAGTATTTCCTACGTGCTCTAGCATCAGATGGTTGACAGGATTGTGCCATCGACCGGCCTGCCGGTCGAAACCTAACCTATCCGGCCCTTCTTTTCAATATCATGATCATACGACTGTCGGGGGCGTCAAGACCGGCTGCCACAACCCAGAGACCATAAGGCTATGTTAATACATTGTTTATGACAGCCATGGAAGGTTTGAGACCTGGAGTCATCGAGTCCTTCAGTTCCGTGGCGATTCCCATTTGCATGATTGCCTCGCCTGCGGTTAGGATTGTTGCATGGAATTAGTGCCCAAATCAGAGGTTGCGGATCGGTTGGTCAGGCTGCAGCGTAGAATGCTGGATGTTTCCCTGGATGCGGTCTTCGTATTCCAGAACGTAGATCTGTTCTATTTTGCCGGCACTCTCCAGTCCGGATTGCTTTGCGCGCCGGCTTCGGGCGAGCCGCTCTACCTGGTTCAGAAGAGCATAAGCCGTGCCCGTATTGAATCGCCTTGGGAGCGACTTCTCCCTTTCCCAGGATTCAAGAAACTCCCCGAGTGGCTGGCGAGCGAAGGAATAGGAGGACTACGCCGGATCGGCATCGAAGCCGATGTCCTGCCTACCAACTATTACCTCCGATTGCGGGAATTATTTCCCCACTCGGAGTTTATCGATGCATCGGAGACCATCCGCCGCATCAGGATGATCAAGTCAGGCTACGAGCTGGACCAGATGCGGCACGCCGCACAGATGCTCCGCACCGCTTTCGATCGACTGCCGCAGTGGATGCAGCCCGGTGTGACGGAACTGGAAGTCATGGCACAGCTGGAGGGCTTCCTTCGCAGCCTGGGGCATCAGGGCATTGTGCGCATGCGAGGATTTAATAACCAGATCGGCTATGGGACGGTGTCGAGCGGTGCCAGCGCCGCTTATCCGACGCCTTTCCCCGGTCCGGTTGGATCTGTCGGTCTTTACCCGGCCGCACCGGGCGGCGGCAGCGATCACAGGCTGGCGGCGGGGGAAACCCTGGTGGTGGACATCGTGGGCGGATATGGAGGTTATCTGGCTGATAAGACAAGGACTTTCGCGCTGGGAAAGCCGCCGCAAGAGATGGCCGATGCCCACCGTTTCGTGCTCGATTTGAACAGGGAGATCGAGTCATGGCTCAAGCCGGGAATCCTGTGCTCCGAACTTTATCGGCGCACTCTCGAACGCGCAAGAGAGAGCCCTTATGCACCGGGATTCATGGGACTCGGGGACGGTCAGGTTCGTTTTATCGGGCACGGAGTCGGCTTGGAACTCGATGAGCTGCCCGTTCTGGCCGGCGGCTTCGATATCCCACTGGAACCAGGGATGACGATCGCCATCGAGCCCAAGATCTTCTTCCCGGAGCGCGGCGGCGTGGGCATTGAAAACACTTATCTGCTGACCGAATCCGGTTTTGAGAACCTCACTGCTTATCCTGAGGAAATTATTTTGATCTGAAAGTAGACCACGGGATACACGGCGCGGAATATCCGCAACCTTAAGCCTCAATGCAGAGGGCAGAGGCCGCAGAGGATTTTCGCTTCTGCATGACTTTTCTCCGCGCCCTCTGCGCCCTCTGCGTTGATCTTTTGCTTTTCTTGCCTAAGTGGCCAGGATCTGTAGGTAAGCAGTACGAAACACACAAGAACCGGCCGTGCGTGCCGGCATTCCGGCCATCGCGCGGGTTCGGTTTTTAGGAGAGCGCTTATGGAAGAGTTCAGGATGCGGGTAATTGGGTACATACGCAGTCCATATCAGGACGCCTCACAAATTCCGAGGGGTTTGGGGGCCAGGCACACGGCAGAAGGAGTGGTCGAGCTGCTTCCCGAGTTCGAAGCGGGTCTGGAAGACATCGAAGGCTTCTCCCACCTCATTCTGGTCTGGGCGTTTCACCGGTCTGAAGGATACGACCTGGTCTTTACCCCACCATCCGATGACAGGCCTCACGGCGTCTTCTCCACGCGTTCGCCGCGGCGACCGAACCCGATCGGACTGACGGCGGTGGAGTTGCTGCGCCGGGAAGGAAGTCTCCTTTGCGTCCGTGGCGTCGATATGCTGGACAGGACCCCGGTTCTAGACATCAAACCCTACACCTCGAGCATCCCGGAGGAGCATTTGCGCCGCGGCTGGCTCAACGAGGCGGAGAAACGCGCCAAGGGATAGACGAGACGCGCAGGAGGAATCGAGAAGGAGTCAGGAGCCAGCTTCACAGCTTTCGGGCAGGTTCGCGGTTTTGGCCGTCATTTCGGCGTGGCACGCGCCTTGGTTGCATTGAAGGCGGGGATTCACTATGATCTAGCGTTTCCTGGTCCGCCGCGAAAGGAGGGATAGGAGCATTCGCAGCAAGGCCCGATCCAAGTCCGCTGCTTCCCGACAACTGAAACCCGGCCGGCGATCGCGCGTCGGGGCAGGTCCGCTTCAGCTCAGCCTCGTTGATATTCGTGAAGCGGGCCCCGATTCCCTGCCGGAGAAGGTCGTTGCCCTGGCTGCCGCTTCGCCCGCTGTGGAAGCTGCCGATACAGGAGCGACACCTGCTCCCGAGGCGCTTGCAGCGACGGTATCTCGAGAGCGCAGCTCCGGGCGCCGCGAGACAGCCGAGAGCATGGCTGCACGCCAGCGCGAGATCTCGGTATCGGAGTTCTTCACCAAGAACCGCCACCTGCTGGGATTCGACAATCCTCAGAAAGCGCTCCTGACTGCCATCAAGGAGGCTGTCGACAATTCACTTGACGCCTGCGAAGAAGCCGGCATTCTCCCAACCCTGAAGATTGAAATCCTGCAGCTGGCGGAAGATCGCTTTCGCATCGCAGTTGAAGACAACGGCCCGGGGATCGTCAAGGCTCAGATCCCCAGGATTTTCGGCAAGCTGCTCTACGGCTCGAAGTTTCACACCCTGAAGCAGGCCCGGGGCCAGCAGGGGATCGGAATCTCGGCAGCCGGAATGTACGGCCTGCTCACCACGGGCAAATCGGTGGTTGTGATCTCGCGCACGGGGCCGGGCAAGCCCGCACACTATTACGAAATCCAGATCGACACGCGCAAGAATGCTCCCCAGATCATCATCGACTCGGTGAGGGAATGGGAACCGCCGCACGGCACAAGAGTCGAGATTGAGCTCGTCGGGACCTACAAGAAGGGCCGGCATTCGGTGGATGACTATATCCGCCAGACTGCCATAGCCAACCCCCACTGCGAGATCTTCTACTCATTTCCCGGCGGCGATGCGGTCCAGCACTTTCCGCGGGCTTCCGAAACACTCCCGCCCGAGCCCAGGGAAATCAGGCCCCATCCCTACGGCGTGGAGCTGGGCGCGCTGATCAAGATGCTCAAGGAGACGCGCGCGCGCAATCTTGCAGGAGCGCTCCAGCACGATTTCTCCCGTGTGAGTTCCCGGGTGGCTCTGGAGATCTGCCAGGCAGCGCAGCTCCGCCCGACCGCCAACCCGCATTCGATCGCCGTCACCGAGGCCGAGCGCCTGTACAAGGCCATCAACGGCGTCAAAATAATGAGCCCGCCGACCAGCTGCCTGTCTCCGATAGGTGAGGAGCAGATACTGTCGGGGATGCAGAAAGAAATCGCGGCATCGTTTTTCACGGCAATCACCCGCACCCCGTCCGTCTATCGCGGCAATCCCTTCCAGATCGAAGTGGGAATGGCCTACGGCGGCGAGTTGCCCGCGGACGATCTTATCGACTTGTTGCGCTTTGCCAACCGCGTGCCGCTTCAGTACCAGCAGTCGGCCTGCGCTGTCACCAAGGCGGTGCTGAGCATCGACTGGCGAAACTACGGCTTGTCGATGGCGAAAGGCGCGCTGCCGGCGGGTCCGATGGTGCTCTTCGTCCACATCGCTTCCGTCTGGGTGCCCTTCACCTCGGAGAGCAAAGAAGCCATCGCCGGCTATCCCGAAATCACGAAGGAACTCCGGCTGGCGCTCCAGGATTGCGGGCGCAGACTGGGCGTGCACATCCGGGCGCACCGGCGCGAGGTGGAAGAGGAAAAGAAAAAATCCTACATCGAGCGTTATATCCCGCACATCGGCATTGCGCTGCGCGAGATCCTGGGACTGCCGGAAAAAGTGGAGGCCGAACTGGTGACGACGCTGCGCGAAGTCCTGGAGCGCAGCCGGACGACGAAATGATTCGGACCTCCGGCCTTCGACCCGGAGAGATATGACTCACGCGGAGGTCGGATTTCGGAGGTCTGAAGTCTGTAAAGGAGTGGATTCATGCCCAAAAAAACGACGCCGGCATCCAAGTCGCCCAGTGCCGCGAACAAGCAGGTGTTAGGCGCCATCAAGAGTTCGGCGCTGGATATCGAAAAAAAAATACTGGCTCGCAAGAAGCCGACCATGAAGTTTCCCGTGCGGTCATTGAGCAATGTCAAGTACCACCCTGACAGGGGATTTTTCGAGATCGCAGGTCAGAAGAAGGAGCGTACCCTGACCGTCAATACCGTCAAGACCTTCGCCCAGACGCTGCGCATGATCGCGCTCTCGAAAGATCTGGTGGAGAACGACGACATCGCGACCAAGCGGGAGGCGTATTACGTTTCCAAGAACTGGGAGGACGCGCGCTTCAGCGAGCAGCCGGAGTCCGACACCGTGATGGATGATGTGGAGGCCTACTTTTCGGTCAACCGTGAACAGCTGGGTTTCATCCCGGAAGAAAAGGGGGGTGACGTCGCGGGCCGCCTGGTCGTTCTCGACCGTGACCGTGACACGGGCAGAGTTCTGCGCATCGACTGCACCAAATTCGGCACCGGCGCCTACAGCATTCCGATCACCGTCGAGCATCTCCAGTTCGAGACCAACGCCCGCTTCATCCTGGTCATAGAAACGGCGGGGATGTTTCAACGCCTGGTCAAGCACAACTACTGGAAGAGGGCGAACTGCATTTTGATCAGCATGGGCGGAGTCCCAACCCGGGCGTGCCGGCGATTCATCCGCAGGCTCGCGGATTTTCAGAAAATCCCGGTGTACGTCTTTGTCGATGGCGACCCTTATGGGATCACAAATATCTATCGGACACTCAAAGTGGGATCGGGAAATGCCGCCCACCTGAACGAGTTCTTTTGCGTTCCCCAGGCCGCATTTCTCGGGATCACGCCGCAGGACATCATCGACTACAAGCTGCCGACCCACCCGCTCAAGGATGTCGACATCAAACGCGCCCGTGATGCGCTCAAAAATGATCCGTTCATCCGGCATCACAAGACTTGGGTCACGGCGCTGGAGCAGCTCCTGCGCATGGGGGTGCGTGCCGAGCAGCAGGCTCTGGCTAAGCATGGTTTGAACTATGTCATCGACAACTATCTCCCGGAGAAGTTGCGCCACCCTGAAAGGTTTCTCCCGTGAAGCCTTCGCAAGGTGCAAGCTTGATGTCTAACTGTGCGCTCCAGCGGGCGACGCTTTGCGTTGCCGCTGAGCGCGGGTTAGAACTTCAAACCGAGATGTCAGAGTCAATAAACCGGCCGTTGTGTATCGCGATCTCAAGTATCAGGTAGACCCGACTGCCGGTTTCGGCACCGATGCGCACACCCTCTTTCCTGGGGACCTCCCGCCTCAACTCGGTGTCCCCAGGTCTTGAAGAGGATGTTGCAGGCAGATTGTCAGGTGGGACTTGTTGCAGAATGCTTTTTGCAAATGCCAGGATATTCCGAATGCCAGTCTGTTGAAAACTAGGCAAAACCCTAAATGTTAGGGGGATTTTCCCTAGCGGCCTCGGAGAAAGCCTGCTTTCCGGAATCTGCTCAATCCGCCTCGACAATCGCTCCACCGTTCATCATTCCCGTCGCGGCTATTGCGCCACTCTGGATTGCATACTGATTGTTCGTCCAGGACCCACCTTCCATGAGAAACCGGTGATCGCTCACCCTGGTTTCCGCGATCGCCCTTTCCACGCTCTCCGGGGTGGGATGGGCGCCCACACGCTTCCAGATGGCATGCTGGTGAATCGGCTTAACAGGCTCAAAATCCCCTTCAGAGAATCCCTCTGCCGTGAGCAGTTCAAGGTATTCGGTCCCATTGAGGCCGACCACGCCCTCCAGGCCGATTTCGTACCAGACGCGTTGGTAGTTAGCGGGAAACTCATTCATCATCACCCCCCCGTTCTCACCGTCGCTGACTTGATCTTCCCATCCGGCAATGTCGGGCAGACCATCGATGATTTCGGGGATTGGATTGAAAGACACGGTAGATACTCCAGAATCTTGTTTGTCAAATCTTGCCTGAAGGTGCGGGGTAGTCGCGACGATACACCGCATAATCCAGTTTCGGGAAGATATTGTCGCGAGACTCGAGCTCGGCCAGCCAGCCTTCCTCTATCGCGGGGGTGCCGAGCTTGATCATCTCGTAAAGCCGATGAAACTTGAGCAAGTGCTCCTTGGTGCGGTGCACAGCGTAGGGGACAACGGTGTTGCGGGTCATGATGAAGGCCCAATCGCTTGACTGCGCCAGAAGCAGTTCGCGTGCGGCCTGATTGAGGGCGCGCCGCATGGTGGCCTCCGCTGCCGGATGCGCCTCGGCCACTTCCTCCATTCGGTCCGCCGCCGCATGCAGGTGCGGGTAGATCCAGTCATTCGAACCGTTGAGCCAGACGTTGCTGAAGCCCTGATAACCCCAGCTCGACGCATTCGGCGTGGCTACCTGATTCATGGGGTACTCGGCCAGGTACTCGGAAGGCTGGGTCAACCGGACGGATTCCCGGTCTTCTGCGATCTTGCGGAAAAGGACGTTGAGCCAGTCGGGCCCCTCAAACCACCAGTGTCCGAACAACTCGGCGTCATATGGCGCCACCACGATCGGTTTGCGTCCCATCCGGCCGTGCAGAAATTCCACCTGCCGGCGCCGCTTGAAAAGGAAGTCCTCCGCGTGGAGGGCCGCTTTCTCCTGCGCCTTTCGAGGAACGTAGGGCTCTTTGTTGTCGGTGGGTCCGGTCACGCGGTAATATTTGATGCCGGTGTTGACCCGAATGCCGTCCTTGTGGATGTAGGGTGCCACGTAGCTCAACTCCAGATCATAGCCGATATCCCGATAAAACTCGCGGTAGTCGTAATCCCCCGGGTACCCCTCGATCGAGCTCCACACCTGCTTTGCGGACTCCTGGTCGCGCCCGAAGGCAGCGGTGCCGCTCGAGCAGTATACCGGCGCGTACACGCCCCAATTTGGGCGCCCCTCGGCGTTGTGAATGGCATGAGCATCAACGAAGAAGTAGCGGAGTCCGGCCTCTCTCAGAATCTGGTCCAGGCCCGGATAGAATCCACACTCGGGCAGCCAGATGCCCGGGGGCCGGCGCCCAAACGTCTCCCGGTAATGTTGCGACGCAATCAGGATTTGTGCCCGCACCGTCATTGGATTTACGCGCAGGAGGGGCAAATATCCGTGCGTCGCTGCCGAGGTGATGATCTCGAGCCTGCCCAGGTCCTGCAGACGCCGAAAAACGCCGACGAGATCCATCCTCCAGCGCCTGGAATAGCAGTCGCGCGCCTTGCGGAATCTGGCGCAATACATCAGGGCCGTGTCGTGAAAGTCAGGCAGGTGCCTCGTGCGCTTCACTTCCCGCTCGGCCAATTCACACAACAAGTCCAGGTGCCGCGCGTAGCGGCAGCGCAAGAGGTCATCGTTGAGCATCGATACCAGCGACGGAGTCAGCGATAGCGTGAGCCGGTATTCGATGCTGTCTTCCACGAGGGTTTCGAGCACCCAGAGCAGCGGGATATAGGTCTCGGTAATCGCTTCGTAAAGCCAGTCCTCTTCGAGAAAGTCCTCATGCTCGGGATGGCGCACGAACGGTAGATGGGCATGCAGGACGAGGGCAAGATACCCAAGACTCATGGACCTCTCCATCCCGAACAGACAAACTGAAGAATTGTACGCGCCCCTCTGCTTCCTGTTCAATCATCCCAGTGTGGAAGCGGAACAGTTGATAACAACCGCCGGGCAACTTATGATTTCACGGGATCTCGTCGTTGGGGTGTCCTGGCCGGCAGAGAGGGCTGCTGTCGTTGCTCCGAGCGGTTGATCCCGAGTCCGAAGCTGCTGCCTGCTGAAAGAGGTTCCTGCGGCGCCGGGATCAGACAGGATCGAGGGGGGCATGCGGGGCCAACGCCGGGCATCTCTGTGGCACCCGCGGCAGCAGGCGGCGCAGACGCCACCGGCGCTTCCGGAGGAGGATCCCGCCTACCCTCAACCTGCGATTGCGCTGGAACATCAATGGGCGCTGGTTCCGACACTTCCTCAACCTGTTCGAAAATGCCCTCAACCTTCAACCAGCGGGGCTTGCTCTCAGGCGAAGGGCCGGCAGAGGGAACGCGAATCGGGTTGGAGCGGCAGAGGGGAACGAAGCGGCCTCGGGCGGTGCGCAGGCCGAGGTCGGCAATATAGGATTTACCGCCGGACCAGAGGTTGACGTACCAACTGCCGGCCTTCAAGTTGACAAGCACATCAAACGGGTCATGCCCACCCTCCGGCCGGGATTCGACGCCGGTAATGTCGAAAAAACGCAGGATCCATTGGCCGGAAGCCTCATCCGTTCCCCGGCGATGAAAAACAGCGCGGCGATGCGCCGGCGTCACTTCCCAATACGCATAAACCCAATAGGGCTCGATCTCCATCAGAGTCAGGCGCGTCCGCCCATAATTCGCGGGAAGTTCGGTTACTTCCGACGTCCGGGCAGAGGCCAGCGCCGCGATGAGCTGAATTTTTGCCATGCGGCTGTACCTGGGGATGCGGGCTCTCTTTGCCAGAGCGACGAGTTGTTTGCGGGTCATGCTTCGCAGTTGGACGCTTTCCATGCGCTTTCAGTGCACTCGCCCGGTACCTGTTGCTGTTAATACCCGGCCCTCACCGGCCCGTCTACTCAGTTCCCGATAACTCCAGGATAATACAATTTTGGATTTTGGATTGGGGATTTTGGATTGAAAGTGGCGCCGCACGGGGCTTCGGGCCATGCGCTTCCATCCCGTTTAGCACAAAAGCCGGAGGCCGGATGCCGGAAGCGCAACGTCTACGACTGGTAACAGCTCAGCGTCAGATCGGCAATCTTGTCCCAGGTGAAGGTGGTCTCCGCGGCTGCCCGGCCGTTCCGCCCCATCCATCGGGCCCATTCAAAATGGTACCAGACGCCGTCAATCCGGTGGACGCTGTTCCCGCCATAGCCGAGCCTTGCAAAAATGTGAACGTCATGTCCTTGCCGCTGGAGCGCGGCGGCCAACTCAGTGACATGCGCGGCGATGCCCCCCACCGCGATTGAATGAAGGGATTCCCACGAAAACATGCGGAAGCGGTCAAGCGTTCCTAATGCATTGAGCCACCATGTCTTTCGTCACGAGCGGGCTTTGGAGAGACTGTCGAGCGAAATGATTTGTCGATTTTTATGGCGAGAGGCCTCTGGCCACCGGAGAAGATTCTCCCGTCCCGCCCTCAACCCGAAGCTTTTCCCCTGGATCCGTCTGGACATAAGACCAACTGCAGCTGTTTTCAGGGCCGAATCTCGTGTTCGACTCCGCCGGGGCTGATTGGCAATCGTCCGAGTTTTTTCCAATATTTTCCGAGGCGGGCCGCGCGTTTCGGCAGACGCACCTTCAGGGACAGGTCTCTTTGACGATTGACGGCAATCACCGGATCCACGATTTCACCGCAGATCACGCACACCAGAGCCTTGAGTCGTTCGAATCCCTTGCTGTCCCGCAATTCCATCCGATACATCAGGCCGTTACAACGATGACAGTTCATGATGCCTCCCATTTCCCTCCCCACTCTGCCGGGGCTCTGCTCGGGGGCCAAACCGCCTCAACTCGGTTTGCCCCCATGACCAGAGGTTGGTGTTGCGGAATTGGTAAAGGTGGGACACCTTGCGGAATTTCATGGTGAAAACGAGTGTAGTCAGTCGGTGCACGGCAGAACACTAGGCAAATCCCTGGTAGATCCGGGAATTTTCCTTAGCCGCAGAGCGAAGCCTGGCGATCGAACAGGAGCCGGGAGCTTTTGGGCCAGTAAGCTCATGGAAACATGTATAATCTAGTTTTCCTGATTCAACGGCCCGAGCGGCTGTAGAGACGAGGTGTGGATGCCGGGAGACCGCGTTTTCGCCGCAATGTCGCTGCTGATATCCTTGAGTCTGGGTGCAGGGGGGTGCGTCAATTCGAAAGGCTCCAAAATGCAGGATACCCGGGTGCCGGTGGTTGCCAGCATTTTGCCTCTGGCGGACTTCGCGCGGCAGGTGGGCGGCGAGCGTGTTCAAGTAGAGGTGCTGGTGCCCGCCGGAGCAAGCCCGCACACCTACGATCTCACTCCGGCACAGTTGAAGGCGGTGACGCGCGCCCGCGTTCTCGTGCTGAACGGGGTCGGGCTGGAGTTCTGGGCGGGCAAGGTCATCTCGGCCGCCGACAATCCCCATCTGACGGTCGTTACGGTCAGCGAGGGCTTGAAGATACTTTCCGGCGACGCCGACGAGCCGGGCGGAAATCCGCACACGTGGCTCAGTCCGGTGGACGCGATGCGCCAGGCAGAGAAGATTCGCGAGGCACTGGTGACTGCCGACCCGGCAGGAGCGGAAATCTATCGTGCCAACGCCGACAGGTTCCAGCGCGAGTTGCGCAGGCTTGACGAGGAAATCCGCACAGCCGTGGCCGGATTTTCCAGCCGGCGATTCATAGCTTTTCACGCCGCCTGGTCCTATTTCGCCGCTGATTATGGCCTGGAAGAAACGGCCGTCATCGAACGCAGCCCTGGGCAGGAACCGTCCCCGGCGGAAATCGCCGCCATTGTCCGGAAGGCCAGGGAGATCAAGGCCAGGGTGATCTTCGCAGAACCTCAGTTTTCCACCAAGGCGGCGGAAGTGATTGCCGAAGAATCCGGAGCGCGCGTGTTGCTCTTGAATCCACTCGGGCGGCCGCCCGACTATAGATATCTCGATCTCATGCGCTACAACTTGAGTCAGATCAGCATGGCTTTGCGCTAGCCGTCAGCGGGGAAGGAAGCGAGAGCGATGAACCCAACCAATCCGATCATTGAGCTGGACCATGTCAATGTCGCGTTCCAGGATCTCCTGGCGCTCGACGACGTGAGCCTCACTGTGCCTGCCGGCAGCTTTCTGGCCATCATAGGCCCGAACGGCGCGGGCAAAACCACCCTGCTGCAGGTTATTCTCGGCCTGGTTCACCCGGTGAGCGGGAGGGTCCGGGTGTTCGGGAAGAGCCCGGCAGCTCTCGAAGGCGAACGGCGCCGGATCGGCTATGTGCCGCAGATCATGTCTGTAGACTTGAACTTCCCGGTAAACGTGGGGGAAGTCGTACTCATGGGCCGGTATGGCCGCATGGGCCTGTTCCGCCGCCCTTCCGCAAGGGACCGTGCCGCCGCGATGGAAGCCATGAATCGCGTGGGAATCGCCGACCTGGCCGATCGTCCCATCAGGCGCCTCTCAGGCGGGCAGAGGCAGCGCGCTTTCCTGGCGCGCGCCCTTGCCAACGAGCCGGATCTGCTGCTGCTGGACGAACCGACGACGGGCGTGGATGTGGCGTCGAGCGAAGGCCTCTATGAGCTTCTGAAGGCGCTGCACGCCGGCGGCATTACCATGCTGGTCGTTTCCCATGATGTCGGCGTAGTCGCTTCCTATGTGGAAGGCGTCGTCTGCATCAACCGGCGTCTGGTCGCACACGGGCGCCCCGCTGAAGTGCTGGGCTCGGACGAACTCTCGACCATGTACGGGTGCGACGCGATGTTTTTCCATCACGGGCGTGTGCCTCATCTGGTAGTGGAAAAAGAACGATGATGGAGTTACTCGGCTACCATTACATGCAGCGCGCTCTGTTTGCCGGCACTCTGATCGGCATCGTGTGCGCCATCATCGGCACTTACGTCGTTCTGAAGGGGCTTTCGTTCATCGGGGCGGGGATCGCACATGCCAGCTTCGGAGGCGTGGCCTTGGGGTTCTTCCTCAAGCTCAATCCGGTTCTGACCGCCGTGATTTTCTGCCTGGGGACGGCTTGGGGTATCGGCCTGGTGGCGCGCAAGGGCCGGGTCAAGGAGGACACGGCAGTGGGGATCTTTTTCGCCTCGACGATGGCACTCGGAATTCTCCTGATCGGGCTCATGCACGGATACAACGTCGACCTGTTCGGCTACCTTTTCGGAAGTATCCTGGCTGTCAGCCGGGACGATGTCTGGATCATTCTGGGATTGAGCGGGGTCGTCCTGGGCCTGGTGCTGCTCTTTTTCAAGGAACTGCTGTTCGTGACTTTCGATGCGGAAATGGCGGCTGTGACGGGAGTGCCGGCCGCCAGGATCTACTTCTTGCTGATCAGCCTGATCGCGCTTACCGTGGTGCTGTCGATCAAGGTGGTGGGGATCGTGCTGGTTTCGGCGCTCATGGTGACCCCCGCGGCCGCCGCCTACCAGCTTACGGAGAATTTCCGGCGCATGATGGTCTTGGCGATCGCCATCGGCGTGGGGAGCACACTGGGGGGACTGCTGCTTTCCGATAAGCTCAACACTGCCTCCGGCGCAACGATCGTTCTGCTCGCCACGCTGATCTTCTTTGTCGCTGCGCTCGTCTCCCCGCGACGCTGGCGGCGGCATTACGTCATCCAGGAAGACACATCGTCCCTGCCGGCAGCCCAAACCGGCTCCGACCGCAAAAGGACATCACCTCTGGGCAAACAAGTCTGATTTCTGCTGCAGGCTTCGCAGCCCCGAAACACACGAAATATTTTTTGTCTTTTTCGCGGTTTTCTATGGCAGGAGTTTCCTTTCCTTCGCGGCCCTTTCGAGTTCATCCTGGAATCTGGGATGGGCGATGCTGATCAGCGCCTCGGCCCTCTCCCGCAGGTTTTTGCCGAAGAGATTCGCAACCCCGTATTCGGTGACCACATAGTGCACGTCTGCGCGGCTCGTAACCACACCCGCGCCCTGCTTGAGGAAGGGAGCAATGCGCGACATTTCCCCACCCTTGGCTGTGGCAGGAAGCGCGATGATGGGCCGGCCGCCCTTGGAACGTGCAGCCCCGCGGATGAAATCCACCTGTCCGCCGAATCCGGAATAGATGTAGGGCCCAACCGAATCCGAGCACACCTGTCCGGTAAGGTCGATCTCGATGGCAGAGTTGATCGCCACCATGTTGTCATTCTGGCTGATGATGAAAGGATCGTTGACATGCTCGACGGGGTGAGACTCGATGAGCGGGTTGTTGTTCAGGAAACTGTACAATTCTTCGCTTCCGAGCGCAAAGGTGATGACCACCTTGCCTTGATGGAGCGTCTTCTGATTCCCGGTCACCACGCCGCGCTGGATGGCGCGCATGGCGCGATCGGAAATCATCTCCGTGTGGACGCCCAATTCCAGATTGCCGTCCATGGACTCGTACACCGCATCGGGTATCCCGCCGATTCCCATTTGGACCGTCGAGGCCGGCCGGATGAGGGGGATAATGTGCCCGGCGATGGCCTTCTCGACGTCGGAGGACGGCTTGACTTGCAAGGTCGGCAGCGGTTCAGTGTGCTCGACGATGGCGTTGACCCGGTTTATATGGATGAACGAGTCGCCCAGGATCCGGGGCATCTTCTCGTTCACCTGAACGATCACGGTTTTGGCCATCTGGCAGGCGGCTTTCGAAGCCAGAGTCTCCACGCCCAGGCTCATGAAGCCATGTTCGTCCGGGGGCGAAGTCTGCACCATGGTTACGTCCAGGGGCACGATGCCGTCGCGGAAGAGGCGTGGAATCTGGTGCAGAAAGATCGGCAGGTAGTCGGCCCTCCCATCATTCACCGCCTCGCGGTCGGCAGGTCCCACGAAGAGCGAATTGTGCCGGAAATGCCCCTTCATGTTTTCGGCCGACAGCGGGTCTTGCCCGAGCAGCAGAACGTGATTGAGTTGCACGTCCTGAAGTTCTTCGCGGCGCTCCGCCAGCGCCCGCACCAGAGCTTTGGGAATGGCCGCATTCCCTCCATAGTAAACCCGGTGGCCGCACTTGATCATTTGGACGGCATCTGCCGGGCTCTTCAACTTGGATTTGTAGTCGTCCAACCAGTTCATGAGAATCCACCTGTCAGCATATGATTTCTGTTAGATAAGGACTGTATTTGACGGACTGGGCGATGCTCTTCTCAGTGCTTCAAAACAGCTCGAGCAGCGGCGTGGTTTTGATGCCCAGGGTAGAACCTGCCCCTTCGTTCACCATCTTGCCCTTGTACATGTACACGCCCGCAGCCAGTCCGGGATCATCCCGCAGCACGCTCTCGAGCCCTTTTTCGGAGAGTTCAATTATGTATGGAATCGCCGCATTCGCAAGCGCACGCGAGGCGGTGCGGGCGATGTTGGCGGTCATGTTGGGAACACAGTAATGCACCACGCTGTGGGTGACGAACGTGGGACGATCCAGTGTCGTCGGCCGGCTGGTTTCCACGCAACCGCCCTGATCGATGGAGGCGTCGATGATCACGCTGCCGGGCTTCATCGCCTTGACCATCTCCTCGGTGACCACAAAAGGCGCACGCGCCCCGGGAATGAGCACGGCCCCAATCACGACATCGGCGATCGAGGTGTACTTCTCCAGACGGTCTAGCCCTCCCATCACCGTGACCGCCAGCCCTCCAAGCTCCCGGTTCAGAGCCCGCAGTTTGGCCAGGTCGGCATCGAGGATGATCACATGCGCCCCGCTGGCCAGCGCCTGGCGCGCTGCGGTGCTCCCGACCGTGCCCGCTCCCAGGACGAGGACCGTGGCCGGCGGCACGCCGGTAACGTTGCCGATAAGGACGCCGCGGCCGCCCACCTCATTCTGCAGGAAGTGTGCCGCGATGTGGACCGCCATCTGTCCCGCCATTTCGCTGAAAGGGACCAGAACCGGAAGATCGCCGTCGGCATCACGGATGATTTCATAGCCGATCAGGGTAGCCTTAAGATCCATCAGCCGCGACGCCATCTCCCGCGTGGCGACCGCCAGATGCAGGAATCCGCAAACGATCGCTCCCGTTTTCAGCAGGTCCAGTTCCTGGGGTGTGAGTACGCTGACCCGGCAGATGAGGTCGGCACGCTTGTAGACTTCCATGGCGTCATAGACGATCTGGGCACCTACCTTTTGATATTCCCGATCCGAAAAATGGGCTGTCAGTCCGGCTTCCTTCTCGACCAGAACCGTCTGGCCCTGCTGGATCAAGCGGGCCACGGCCAGGGGAGTGAGCCCAACACGGTGCTCGTGGCGGTGCGTTTCTCTGGGCACACCAATAATCATGTCCTGCCTCCTGGATCCTGTTAACGACAAAGTGCAATCGGTTTCGTGCGAGGAGAATCGCGGCCCGGACGCTCAGGTACAGCAGGTGCGAACACCGCGGCGCCGCCGACTCCCCTGGCCGGTTCCTCCTACCCTTTCAACTGGTTCGCAACTTTCTGAGTCGCCTCTTTGATGGCGGCCTCATCTCCCAGGTAACGGCTCCGAATGGGAGTGAGATCGTCGTTCAACTCGTAGACGAGCGGGATCCCGGTGGGAATGTTGAGATCCACGATCGCCTCATCAGAAACGCCGTCGAGATGCTTGACGAGCGCGCGCAGGCTGTTGCCATGCGCCGCAATCAATGTGCGGTCGCCCCGGCGGACGGCCGGCGCAATCGTCTCTTCCCAATAGGGCAGAAAACGGGTCACTGTGTCCTCGAGGCATTCCGTGAGCGGGAGTTGGTCCGGCGTCAGGCCGGCATAGCGCCGGTCTCTGCCCGGAAAACGCTCGTCGTCAGGAGTCAGGGCGGGAGGCCGCACGTGGTAACTTCGGCGCCAGAGCTTGGTCTGCGCCTCCCCATGCCGGGCTGCAACTTGGGCCTTGTTGAGACCCTGAAGCGCTCCGTAATGGCGCTCGTTCAGGCGCCAACTGCGGTAGACCGGGATCCACATCAGGTCCATCTCCTCGAGCACGATCCAGAGCGTCTTGACGGCACGCTTGAGCACCGAGGTATAGGCCACGTCGAAGGTAAATCCCTCACGAGTCAGCACACGACCAGCCTCGAGCGCTTCCTCCATTCCTTTTTCACTGAGGCCGACATCTGTCCATCCGGTAAACCGATTCTCCCGGTTCCAGGTGCTCTCGCCGTGCCTGAGCAGTACAATCGTTTTCATCTCCGGGTCTCCTTTTATCCTCAATCATGCCAATAGTATCACAACCGCGAAGAACCGGCCTCCCGGCCATTTCCCTGGGACCAACGGAAGCTTCACGGTCGTCGACCCAAAGAAGGACGCACCATTCCATGCGACGATGGGCAAAGATCCGAGAGCAACGTGCCAAGAACTACTCGGTTTCGCCGGCAATGCCGTGCTTGAGCGCGTACTTGGTCAGTTCGGCCGTGCCGTGCAGCCCAAGCTTCTGCATAATTGCCGACTTGTGGAACTCTACGGTTTTGATGGAGATCTTCATGATTTCGGCGATCTCTTTGTTGGCACACCCCTCGGCAACCAGCTGCAGCACCTCGCGCTGGCGCGAAGTCAGATTTTCGGCAGAGCCCGGGCGCGCAGCCGGGTGCGGTCTCCGGGGCTGATCCAGAAGAGTGCATAGCACGTCTTTGGCAACAAGGGGAGTCACGTAGAATCGCCCCTTTACCACTTCCCGGATGGCAAACACGAGTTCCGAAGCCGCCGAGCTCTTCAGCAGGTATCCGGAAGCGCCGGCGCGGAACGCTTCGGTAACGTAGACTTTTTCCGAGTGCATGGTCAGGAAAACAATCTGTACATCCGGCAGCATCTTCTTCAGTTGGCGGGCCGCCTCCAAGCCATTCAGCAGGGGCATCGAAATGTCCAAAAGTACTACATCGGGCATCAGCTTGCCGGCGGCAGCCAACAGGGCGCGGCCATCCTTAACCATTCCGACCAGTTCAAACTCCGGCGCGAGGAGCTTCTTCAATCCCTCCAGCACCAAAGTGTGGTCGTCAGCCAGCAGGATGCTGGTGCGTGTCATTGCCTGACCTCCGCAAGCGGCAGCCGGACTACGACCTGCGTCCCCTGCCCCGGCCTGGAGTGAAGATGCAAGGTCCCGTTCACCAGGCGCGCACGCTCCTTCATCCCGACTATGCCGAGGCCTCCGCGCCCGGCTCTCAGAATCTCGGGATTGAAGCCGACGCCCCAATCTCTGACGGAGAGGCTGAGATCTCGCGCCGATCCCGTAAGGCTCACCGAGATGCGCTGGGTGCGCGCGTGTCTGGCGGCGTTGCGCAGACTCTCCTGCATCACCCGATAAAGGCAGGAAGCAGTGTCCTGGGACAGTGTCTGAGGCAAGCTCTTCAGCGTCAAGCGCACTCCGATTCCCGAAGTGAGACTGCAGGCCAAACTGCAGCTTCATCCGCCTTTTCTGGTTGTTTTATCAGGCAGTATAACACTGCTCACGAAAAACCGGGACCTTTCATGCGGACATGGATTGTGGTGACGCGATTTGTCGGAGGGACAAAACAACAAGGGAACGTCTGGGACATCCCCTTCTAGCCGGGTATCGAGCGGCAGCGCTTAATTGCCTTTGATGACCAGGTAACGAACGGCGACCCTCACCTCGGGTTTCAGCCGGCTCGAAGTCTTGATCACGATATTGCCGACGTGCATGCCGTCCTCTCCGTTCGATTTCTGGACCGCGATCACTTTGTATTTTTTGCCGTCGCTGCCCGGTACCGGCTCGAGCTTCACGGTAATGTTCTCGTCCGTGGATGCCGCGCTCAAAAGCTTGACTGCCCTGTCGGGTGCGATTTCGACCAGGAGTTCCTTGGTGACCTCCCGCCCGCGCGGGTTGCTGCCGAAATAAATGGAGGGATCGGAAACGGCGATTTCAGGCGCTACCGTGATGTTGATGGTCAAGACAGTCTGCGGCTGCTTGGGATCATTGCTGATTACCGTCACGGTCTTGCTCAAGGCTACGGTCTCGGCCGCTGTCTTGCTCAGCGCGGCGAGCCCTTCCGTCGCGATCTTGATCTCAATTTGCCCGCTCTGTCCGGGAGCGAGTTTGCGCGGCACCGCTCCGGCGGATGTGCACCCGCATGAGGGCTCCACGCTCAGTATCTCGAGCGTTGCATCCCCCTTGTTCGCAAACTTGAAGACCTGATTGATGGCTTCACCGTCGATTACTTTGCCCACTTCCCTGGTAGTGCTGTCGAATTCTATGATGGGGCTCTTCTGCCGGGCTGCAAGCGGCAAGAGTCCGGGCGCCCCAAGGGCAAGAAAAATGATGGGCAACAATCGTTTCATGTGCAGCTCCGAGACAAATCGGTTCCCCTGAAATCGTGTGCATTATACCTGCCCGTCCGAAGCGATTCAATTTGTGTGATCCGCCCGATTCACCGCTATGGAAACGGGCCGCGAATCGCGCGCAGCGGCATGGCCGCAACCAAGAGAGTCCAGGATTTCCCGGGTCGTGGCGGCGGGATCGGCTTGATCCTCCTGCAAGAACGGGTCTATAGTTCGCTTCCTCGTCAGTTATGCGAGGAGATCGACGGCATGATGGCGGAAGGATTGATCAAAGCGGTTATCCTGGCACGCGGACTGGGCACGCGCATGCGCCGGCTCGATGGGGAAGCACGGCAACTCGATCCCCTCCAAGCCCGCATGGCCGATACCGGCCTCAAAGCGATGATCCCCGTGGACCGACCCTTTCTGGATTACGTGCTCAGCGGCCTTGCCGATGCCGGCTATCGGGAGGTGTGTCTTGTCATCGGTCCCGAGCACGACGTCGTGCGCGAGTATTACACCCGCGTCTGCGTCCCGAAGCGCCTCCAGGTCAGCTTTGCCATCCAGGAGCGGCCCCTTGGAACGGCCGACGCCCTGGCCGCCGCGGAAGCATTCACCATGGGCGAACGCTTTCTGATGCTCAACTCCGATAACTATTATCCCATCGACGCTTGCCGCGAACTCCGCGTGCTGGGCCAGCCTGCCATTGCCGCATTCGAGCGCCAGACTCTGGCGCAGGACGGCAACGTCAGCGCCGACCGCATACGGCAGTTTGCCGTGGTGACGACCAATCCCGATGGAACGCTTCAACGCATCGTCGAGAAACCGGATGAATCGACGCTGCAGATGCTGGGATCGGGCATATACGTAAGCATGAACTGCTGGTGTTTCGGTCCGCGGATCTTTCGCGCCTGCGCGTCCATAGAGCCCTCGCCGCGCGGCGAACTCGAGCTGACGGATGCCGTCCAATTCTCCATCAGCAAGCTCAATGAACGCTTCCGTGTGCTGACCTTCCGCGCGGCGGTGCTCGATCTGTCAAGCCGCTCCGACATCGGCGTCGTGGCGGACAGGCTCAGGGGAATCGAGGTGAACCTATGAACCGCTATGCGGAGTTCCTCCTGGCTGCCGGGATGAGCACTGCGGAGGCGGTTCCCAAGGGGCTGCTGTTCGAACGTGCCGACCGGGCACTCCCGGCGCGGCGCGCCGGAAACGATACCGTGCGGGCATTCTTCGTGCCCGGCCGCGTCGAGGTTCTCGGCAAACATACGGACTATGCGGGCGGCCGCAGCTTGCTGTGCGCGGTGGAACGCGGCTTTTGCCTGATCGCCCGGCCGCGCCAGGATGCGCGAATCAACGTTATCAATGCCAGATCGCGGGCGCAGTGCGCATTGGCTTTAGATCCGGAACTGCAGCCCGCGGACCGGCGGTGGTGCAACTATCCAAGCACGGCAGTACGGCGCCTGGCGCGCAATTTTCCATTGGCCCGGCATGGTGCGGATATCGCCTTCATCAGCGATCTCCCGGCAGCGTCGGGTATGAGCAGTTCAAGCGCTTTCATTGTGGCGATTTTTCTGGCCCTCGCCGACATCAACGCCCTGGCGGAGTCTGACGCGTATCGGCGTGAGGTCCGGACCCCGGAAGACCTTGCCGGCTATCTCGGCACGGTAGAAAACGGGGAAAGCTTCGGCACACTCACAGGGGACCGGGGCGTCGGGACCTTCGGCGGCAGCGAAGACCACACCGCGATTATCTGCAGCCGCGCGGGAGAGCTGAGGCAGTACAGCTTCTGCCCGATCCGGCACGAGCGCACGGTGGCGCTGCCGGATGGATTCATCCTCACTATCGGCGTCAGCGGCGTCACCGCGATTAAGACCGGACCTGCCCGGGCCAAATACAACCACGCGTCGCTGGCCGCTCGGAAAATCCTGGAGATCTGGCAGGCCGCAACCGGCCGCAGCGATCCGACCATCGCTGCCGCAGCAGCTCACTCCCCGGATGCTCCGGACCGGATCCGCCAGATCCTGCGCGTTTCCAAGGATGAGAATTTCCCGGCCCGCCTCCTCTGCGATCGGTTCGAGCAATTCCTCGAGGAGAGCACGGCGATCGTCCCGGCATCAGTCGACGCACTTGCCACCGGAAACCTGTCCGGTTTCGGTGCACTGGTGGACCGTTCGCAAGCGAGGGCCGAAAAACTCCTGGGCAACCAGGTTCCGGAAACGGTCGCCCTTGCGCGGTCGGCGCGCGCGCTCGGCGCTGCCGCCGCCTCCGCATTCGGTGCCGGCTTCGGCGGCAGCGTATGGGCCCTGGTCCGGGCTGACGATGCGGCGGAATTCGAACGCCGCTGGGCTTCCTGTTACCGGGGACAATTCCCCACCGCCGCACTCGCACGCTTCTTCAGCACACAACCGGGCCCCGCTGCCCTCCGCCTGGAACTCAAGTGACAGGATACTGCCACCGAAACTCCAGCAGGAAATGGGGAAATGCGGTATCCCGTCACCGAATCTGCACAGAGGTCTCAAGAGATTCTAATAAACGAAGGGGGGTGCCGTCGTTTTCTGCGAGGTCGCCGAACATGATGTACGTACTTTCGCTCCTGACCGTCGTCGCTGTCGGTTTTCTCTCTCTCCGCGGTTCTCACTCAAAGGAAATTCGGCTTGTGCTGTCGACGATCATCCATCGGCCCGCAAGCCTTGTCTTTGAGGTCATCGGCACCGTTGAACGAGCCCCGGTCTGGAGCCGGCAACCTGCCTGGTTACCCGGCCCCTTGCGTATTTCGATCATGTCGCGTTGGGGTGATCACACTCCCACTCATCAGCGTGCCGCCGGCGGCACGCTGAAAGGCCCGGAAGAGATCTGGATCCGGCACATGCCGGACCACGAATTCGCCTATCGGAGCGTCCGCCGCCGCGATCTGAGTTACGAGTCCACCTTCCGCCTTTCACCGGATGACGGGAAGTGCAGGCTTACGTGGGAGATCCGTTGTCGGGTTTATCGATTACCAGACATTGTAGGCCGGGCGGCGATCGCAGCAGCCGCACGCGAAAGCATGGCGAACTCGCTCGACTACATCCGACGCCTGGTCCTCAGTGGCCCGGAATCCGTCAGGGCCGACACCAGGATTTATGAAGCCCGCAGAGGTCACATCCCGGCGGCCTGACACCCTCGAACTATGGCCGTTGAGAGCACGTCTGCCGCCAAAGCGCCTATGACACTGACATTGACGGGATTGCATTCGATCTGGTGCTTCCCCGTGGCCAGGGCGAAGATCGTGTCGCCGTCGAAAAGCGTGTGTGAGGGATGAATGCACCGAGCCAGGGCATCGTGAGCCATCTGCGCAATCCGGGTGCAGCTTGCCTTTTCGAGGGTGGCATTCGTAGCCACCACACCGATCACGGTGTTACCGCCGATCGGAAGTTCAGGGCGGCATCCGCGGCGCAACTGCGCCATACAATCGAAGAAGCCGTTGCCGTCGCTCTTCCTTGCTCCGGCCAGGATCTTGCCCAAGGCCGGATCGCGCACGTCGCCGAGGGAATTGACCGCCACGAGTGCGCCCACGCGCAGTCCGTCAGCCCGGCGCCAAGCCCAGGAACCCAAGCCTCCCCTCATTGCGCGTTCCAAGCCGAATAACTTGCCCACCGTGCAGCCGGCGCCGGCCCCGACACTACCCTCCGCGACCGGCGCAGAGTCTGCAGCTCGAGCCGCCTCATACCCGGCCCGCGCATCCGGGCGGATTTGGGGATCGCCGGCGTTCAAATCAAACAGGATAGCCCCGCAGACAATTGGGACGATTGCCTTCCCCACCCGATAACCGAGCCCTTTTTCTTCCAGGAACTTGACGACTCCTGTGCCGACATCGAGCCCAAAGGCGCTGCCTCCCGACAAAAACACCGCATTAATCCCGGCCACGGAGTTTTCCGCTCTCAACAGGTCGGTTTCGCGCGTTCCCGGCGCTCCGCCCCGAACGTCCACACCAGCAGTTATGGGAAACTCCGATGTGATCACGGTGCAGCCGGTGGGACGCTCCGCGAGCGTAAAATGGCCCACGAGAATCCCTGCCACATCCGTCAGCGAAGGCCTGCGTGATTCAGCGATTTCGCCTGACGATTGCATGTTGGTATCCTCCCTTATCCATCAAGCCTTTTCGGGACAGAACGGCACAAGCATGATATAAGCTTCACTCTGAGCCATCAAGCTCGGCCCTTGCGGGCGCAACGGAGCGGCATTCATGGGCAGTTTTGACCTCAGCGATCCGGGATTCTGGGCAGCACTGCTGGTGGGGCTGGCATCGATAGGCTGCTTCCTTTACTGGCTTATTACCGGTGCCAGAAAACACCGTTAGAGCCTCGGTGCAGACAGCGATTTATCTGGGATCATGCGGATCCGGGGCGATTCGAATCAGGCAAATCGATGCCTCACACCAAATTTCTTTGATACAATCGTCCTTCGCAAGGAGGTTATCCATGTTAAAGGAAGGAAGCAAAGCACCGATGTTCTCGCTCCCGGACGACCATGGCAACCGCGTAAGCCTGAGCGATTTTGCCGGCAAGAAGACCGTGGTCATGTTCTTCTTCCCGAAAGCTGACACTCCCGGGTGAACCCGGGAAGCGTCCGGGTTCCGGGACGCTATGGACCAGTTCGCCAAACACGGCGCAGCCATCCTCGGCATCAGCGCGGATAATGTCGCCCAGCAGGCGCAGTTCCGCGACAAATACAGCCTGAATATGCCGCTGCTGGCGGACCCTGATAAAAAAACGATCTCCGCCTACGGCGTCTACAAAGAAAAGAACATGTACGGGAAGACCGTCATGGGAATCGAGCGCACAACCTTCATCATCGGGAAAGATGGAATCATCAAAAAGATCTTTCCCAGGGTGAAAGTAGACGGACACACCGAGGAAGTCCTGAAGGCATTGGCAAGCCTGTAGCGCGCATCCTTCAGGTAGGGAAGATAGTTGACAACCTGTATGGAGGGGGCTTCGGCCATCCCGTGCGCGAGCATGAGAGGCTGTAGCCGGGTCCCGAAAGACGTCTGACTCAGAAACGGCCACATGCAACAGTATCTGAACCTTCTCAGTGATGTCCTGCGCGACGGGGCCAGGAAAAGCGACCGGACTGGAACCGGGACGCTCAGCGTCTTCGGGCGGCAGATGCGCTTCGATCTCAACCTGGGATTCCCGATTACTACCACAAAGCGGCTCTTTCTTAAGGGAGTCATCTACGAGCTGCTATGGTTCCTTCAGGGGAGCACCAACATCGAGTACCTTACGGACCACGGGGTCCACATCTGGGATGAATGGGCAGACGCGGACGGAAACCTGGGACCGGTTTACGGTGCACAATGGAGGCACTGGAACGCTTCCGGCGGCAGGTCGATCGACCAGATCGCCGGTCTGATTGACCTTCTCAAAACCAAGCCGGACAGCCGCCGCCTCGTCGTCAGCGCATGGAATGTCGGTGATCTTGATGCCATGCGGCTGCCGCCGTGCCACTGCCTGTTCCAGTTCTACGTCGCCAACCGGAAGCTTTCCTGCCAGCTTTACCAGCGGAGCGCCGACCTGTTATTGGGGGTGCCCTTTAACATTGCCTCATACTCACTCCTTACCATGATGATCGCGCATGTAACCGGGCTGGAGCTGGGAGAGTTTGTCCATACTTTTGGAGACGCGCACATATACCTGAACCATGTCGAACAGGTCGAAACGCAGCTCTCCCGGCGGCCGAAGCCGCTGCCGAAAATGCTCCTGAACGAGAAGGTAACCTCTGTTTTTGATTTCAAGTACGAGGATTTTACACTGGTCGGCTATGATCCCTATCCCGCCATTCCGGCTCCCATCGCCGTGTGATCCGGCATCCGGCTTCCGGCATCCGAGCAAAAGGGCACAGACCGGGGCGCTGGCGGTCCAGGGAGGAGACCTCGACGCTGAGGGCTCAGATCCCACTCAAATCTGGAAAGCTTTGGCCGGAGGCAGGATGGCGGAGACCGGAGGTCTGTTCAGGGCGAGTGCGATTTCCTCCAGCACTCCGGGATCGGATTCAGCCGCTCGGGCTTCCTCGAGCGCGGCTATGGCATCGGCAATTCCAGTCTGGCCGAGCGCCCAGGCGGCATGCCCGCGCACAAGTGCACTGGGATCGCGCAGGGCATGCACCAGTGCAGGCACGGCCTCGGGTCGGAGCGAGTTACCCAGAGCTACCACTACATTCCTGACGAAGCCGTCGCGCTTGGCCCTGCGAATGGGGCTATTCTTGAAGCGAGCGTCAAATTCTTCCGTCGTGACGGCAGCCAGAGGTGCCAGCTCGGGCAAGAAACTGCCGGGGCGCGGCCAGAAGGCCTGTTCTGGGCTGGAAACGGCGAATCGGTTCCAGGGGCACACTTCCTGGCAGTCGTCACAGCCGAAGATGCGGTTGCCGATAAGCGGGCGCAGATCCCGCGGGATGGCACCTTTCAGTTCGATTGTCAGGTAGGAAATACAGAGCCGGGCATCGACAACGTAGGGGGCCACGATGGCACTGGTCGGACAGGCACCGAGACAACGAGTGCATTTGCCGCAGTAATCCATCCCTTTGGCGTCAAATTCCAGCTCAAAGTCGAGCAGAATCACACCGATGAAGAACCACGAGCCCTGCTCCCGCGTAATCAAATTGCTGTGCTTGCCCATCCAGCCGAGTGCCGACTGGGCGCCCCAGGCCTTTTCCATCACCGGACCCGTGTCGGCATAGAATATCCCGCGCGCGTCCGGTTCCTGGCGCTGTATGAAATCCAGGAGTGCGCTCAGCCTGTCGGTCATCAGACGATGATAATCATCACCCCAGGCGTACCTGCTTATCTTCCCCATGAGCGGATCCTCTGGGATGGCTACGCCGGCGTGATAGTTTATGCCTAGGATCAGGATGGAGCGGACGTCGTCCAGCACGAGAGACGGGTCCCTGCGTTTGTCGGCCTGGCGCTCAAGATAAGCCATCTCTCCCTGCCGCCCCTGGGCCAGCCAGTCGTCCAGGTGTTGCCTCCAGGGGAGCGGTCGGGCGGCAACCACGCCCAGCTTGAAGAAGCCCAGGCGTCGGGCTTCCGTCCTTATGCGCGTGGTAAGAGACAATTCGTCGGTCAAGAAACACCCCTATGGTGCATAAGCATACAACAACACCTCACGCGCCGACGGCCCTTTGATTTTGGGGAGTCGCAAAACGTCGAGGTGCGCGTTACAATTTGCCGATCGATAGGAGCAGCATGTCGGAGCAGGAGAAGGTTCGGGAGATTTCGGCGAGGCTCTATGCGGGCGGCCGGCTGAGCCTCGAGGACGGATTGAGTCTCTATCATCATGCCGATCTCGCCGAACTCGCAGAAATGGCCGATTGGATGCGCTGGCGCAAGCATCCGCAGCCGATCGTGACTTATATCGTCGGTCGTAACATTAACTATACGAACGTCTGCTGGGTGCGCTGCGCCTTCTGTGCCTTCTATCGTCCGCCGGGTTCCGAGGACGGCTACGTCCTGTCGCGTGAGGAGATTTTCGACAAGATCCGGGAGATGGTGGATGCAGGCGGTATCGAGATTCTCATGCAGGGGGGTCTGAATCCCAAACTCAAGATCGATTATTTCGAAGACCTCTTCCGTTCGATCAAGCAGAACTTCAAGGTGCATATCCACAGCCTCTCGCCAACGGAGATCCTTTATATTGCGCACCTGTCGCGCCTGACCATCCAGGAGACCATCTCCCGGTTGCGCGTGGCCGGTCTCGACACCATTCCGGGCGCCGGAGGAGAGATCCTGGTCGATGAGGTCAGGGAGCGGATCGCACCTCATAAGGAAAGCACCGACGAGTGGCTCGGGGTGATGCGCACGGCGCATGCGCTGGGGATGAGAACGACCGCAACCATGATGTATGGCTCCGTGGAGCGCATCCAGCACCGGTTGGAACATCTGATGCGCGTGCGCGAGCTGCAGGACGAGACAGGAGGATTCACCGCTTTCATTCCCTGGAACTATCAACCCGGGGGGACCGCGCTCGGCGGGACGAAAACCGACAGCATCGAATACCTGAAGATGGTCGCGCTCTGCCGTATCTTGCTCGATAATATCGACAATATCCAGGCCTCCTGGGTCACGCAGGGGGCAGGCATTGCACAGGTTTCTCTGCACTATGGCGTCAACGATTTCGGCAGCACCATGTTCGAAGAAAACGTCGTCAAGGCTGCCGGCACGACCTTCTTCATGGATGAAGGCGAAGTGAGACGCCAGATCCGCTCTGCAGGCTTCGAGCCACACCCCCGCAACACTTACTACCAATTGCTCGATTGATCCCGCCTACGTTTTTGGCGGGGATTGAACTGCCCACCATAAGCTGGAGTCGGGAGCCAGGAGTCAGAAGCCAGAATAAGAACGACATGGTTCCGATAGGATGGAACTGAATGGACGGCCAGCCAGGCGCACCATGACGGTGACCCCGCACTCGTTTTTCTCCCGACTTCTGGCTCCTGACTCCCTGTCTGCTCATGACTTGAGCAACAATTGGGCGCGCGGTATTTTTGGAGGATGGTAATGGGCCGCAGAGTTACCGGCAGCCGTCAACGAGGTGAATCGATGTATGCTTGAACTTCTGTGGCTGATTCCCATCCTGCCATTTGCGAGTTTTTTCATTCTCGCCCTTTTCGGCCGGCGTTTTTCGCAAACAGGCGTGGCGATCATCGGAGCGGGTTTCGCGGGTGTCTCCGCCTTGCTGACAATCCTGATCGCATTCGCCTTTATCTCCACGCCACCGCCGGGATACGTCTATTCCCAAAGCCTTTGGGAGTGGATTTCCGTCGCTGGTTTCAGTGCCGGCATCTCTTTTTACCTCGACCCGCTGTCGCTGATTTTTGCGTCAGTGATCACATTTGTCGGTTTCTTCATCCTGCTGTATTCGATCGAGTTCATGTCGGATGAGGAAGGTTACAGCCGCTTCTTCGCATACATGAATCTCTTCGTCGGTTCCATGCTTTGCCTGGTGCTGGCCGACAACCTGCTCTTCCTGTACCTTGGCTGGGAGGGTGTGGGGCTGTGCAGCTATCTGCTGATCGGCTTCTGGTACAAGGATCCCGTCAACGGGTACGCCGCGCGCAAGGCGTTTGTCGTTACGCGCATCGGCGATACAGCCATGGCTGTCGGGCTTTTCCTGCTTTTTCACAACCTGGGCACGCTGAACATTCACGAGTTGCTTCAGCAAGCGGTGCAGCGGTGGGCGACGGGTTCCTCGCTGGCGCTGGCTGCCTCCCTGCTTCTGTTGGGCGGCGCGATAGGGAAATCGGCGCAACTCCCTCTCCAGACCTGGCTCCCCGACGCGATGGCAGGACCAACCCCCGTCAGCGCCTTGATCCATGCGGCGACGATGGTGACAGCCGGCGTTTATCTCATCGCGCGCACTCACGCGCTATTTGAACTCTCCCCGGTAGCCCTGACCATCGTGGCAACCATCGGCGCGCTGACGCTGCTGATCTCGAGTTTCAGCGGCATCACACAGGTCGACATCAAACGGGTGCTGGCGTACTCGACCATCAGCCAGATCGGTTACATGTTTCTCGCCCTTGGCGTGGGCGCCTGGTCCGCCGGCGTGTTTCACTTCATGACCCACGCGTTCTTCAAGGCGCTCTTATTTCTGGGCGCCGGAGTGGTCATCCTGTCTCAGCACCATGAGCACAACATGTTCAAGATGGGGGGACTGCGTGAGCGACTTCCTCTGACCTTCTGGACTTTTCTCCTCGGCTCGGGGTCCCTGGCAGCATTCCCCCTGATCACGGCAGGCTTCTACAGCAAGGACTCGATCATCTGGTATGCGTGGTCGGGCGCCGGGGGCGGAGCCTGGCTTTACCTGGCAGCCCTCGTCGGGGCCTTGCTGACCGCGCTATACACGTTCCGCATGGTGTTCGTCACTTTCTTCGGACCAGCCCGGACACAGATCAGCCACAAGCCCGGCTTGCTTCTTCAGCTTCCTCTGGTAATCCTGGCCGCGCTCTCGGTCATCGGCGGGTTTGTGGAGCTGCCTGAAACCCTGGGCCATTTCACGCCGTTCGCTGATTTTCTTGGTCATGCTCTGCCAGCTGCCCAGATTCGCCCGGAGGCGGCAGGCCAGGAAGGTCTCTTCGAAATTGTCTCGATCGCAGTGTCGCTCTCCGGAATTTGTCTGGCCTATCTCCTCTTCCTGCGCCGCCGCAAGGTCACAGAACGCTTCACACAGACCGCGCCGGGCGGAGCGATGCACAGTTTTTTCTTCGCCGGCTGGGGCTTCGACTGGCTCTATGAAAAAATCCTGGTCCAGCCCTACCTCTGGATTTGCCGGATCAACCGCAACGACTTCATCGACCTCTTCTACGGCGCAATCGCATGGTGCGCACGCCTTGGCCACGCCGGTTTGAGCGCCACCGAAACGGGGCAGGTGCGGCTTTATGCGGCGGTGATCGGAGTGGGAGCGGTCATTGCGATCGCTCTGGCGGTGTTCCTATGATAGGCCCATCGATACTTCCGTGGATCATCGTCATCTTCTTCCTGGGTGGCCTGGTCGCGTGGGTCTCGGGACGGCTCGGATCGATGTGGCCGCGCTGGGTTGCCCTCGCGGTGCTGGTCGGACACATGGGATTGCTCATCGCCCTGTGGATCCAGCACGTTCATCAGATCGAGTTGACCGACGCCGGCCCGTGGCTGCTTCTTTTCAGGGTTCCCTGGATTCCCCAGCTCGGCATCAGCTTCCATCTCGGAATGGACGGCATTACCCTCCTGCTTATCGCCCTCTCCAACCTGCTGGGAATCGTGGCGGTGCTTGCCTCCTGGAAATCGATCCGGAAAGGTGTCGGTTTCTTCCATTTCAACCTGCTTTTTTGCGTTTCGGCTTTTGCCGCCATCTTCATGGCTCTGGACCTGTTTCTCTTTTACTTTTCATGGGAAATCATGCTGGTACCCCTATACCTGCTGATCGCGATCTGGGGCCACGAAGCGCGGCGCATCTATGCTGCGGTCAAGTTCTTCATCTTCACGCAGGTCAGCGGGCTGCTGATGCTGGTTTCGATCCTTGGGCTCTACTTCATTCACGGCCGTGCCACCGGCGTCTACACTTTTGACTACATAGAGTTGATCGGCACCCCGATGCCCGCAGGCACCTCCTTTCTGCTGATGCTGGGATTCTTTGCCGCTTTCGCTGTAAAGCTGCCGGCGGTGCCGCTTCATACCTGGCTGCCGGATGCGCACACCGAAGGCCCCACCGCGGCGAGCGTGATCCTCGCCGGGCTGGTATTGAAAGTGGGCGCCTATGGATTCCTGCGCTTCCTGATCCCGCTGTTCCCGAAGGCCGCTTTTGAATTTGCCCCTGTCGCTATGCTTCTCGGCATCATCAGTATCATCTACGGAGCCAGCCTGTCTTTTGGGCAAAGGGACCTGAAGCGACTGGTGGCCTATTCGAGCATCAGCCATATGGGCTTCGTGATTCTGGGCATCTTCGCCTGGAACCAACTGTCGCTGCAGGGAGCGCTGACGATCATGCTCGCGCACGGCATCAGTACGGGGGCGCTGTTTGTTCTGGTCGGCGATGTCGACGAGCGCATCCACACGCGCGACATGGAGCGCATGGGAGGCCTGTGGTCCCGCCTGCCGCGCATGGGAGGAGCGGCGATGGTCCTGGCACTGGCTTCGCTTGGGCTGCCCGGCATGGGAAATTTCGTGGGCGAATTCCTGGTGTTGTTGGGAACCTACCGGGTCAGCATCCCGCTGGCCGCAACGGCAACGGTGGGCTTCGTCGTTGCCACCCTATACTCGCTCCGGATCATCCAGCGGGTCTTCCATGGTGCGCCGGCGCGAGACACAGAACACTGGACCCTTTACGACATGACGGCACGCGAAGGCGTCGTGATGGTCCTGATGATCGGAATCCTCCTTTGGCTGGGGCTTTACCCGCGGACCGAGTTGAGCACGGCAAGGCGCGCCCTGGAGGACCTGCAAAGACTCACCGGCGGGTCCCGCCTGTCGTCCTCATACCGTGATACTAATCCCGGTCCTCCTGCCTTGATCCGGGGAAGCTCCTAGATCCTCTGGGGCCAGCCCAAAGAGGAACCGGGAAGTTCGACTGCCAGGTTAGGCGAAATCGAGGGCGGCGGCGCGAGCCTGCGTGCCGGGAATTACCGCGGATCGCACTCAAATCTCAGCCGGGGACAGTAGTACCCCGCAGTTCATTTTGAGTTCGACCGGTTGCCTGACATCGAGAAGGTGAGGTGTATGTGTGTCCGCCCCGAGGGTGGTTCCCACGGGAAAATCCGGGGGTGCCGCTTCCATTTCGTAGTCGGAATCCATAGTGACCACCTTTATCCTCCCAGCGCAGCCCGGGAGACCGGGGACTTGTTCGCGGTCGGCAGGCCTGACAATTGCCTGTAGAGCGTCAAACAGGAGGGGCAGAAGGTATGGGAAAAAACAAGATCCTGTTCATTGAGTCCATATTGGTGCAGATATGCTCTGAGGTTGTGCCAGGTGCCATCAACCGCGATATCGTCCCGTGCCTCTCCGCACACACAACAGACGCAAATCAATTGGATTCCTTGACACTGCCGAAGAGCCTGTCCCATGACGACCTCCTGCCTCAGCCGATCGTGATGCGCACGCTGTGCGCACTCGCTCCTTTGTAAGGCCCCAGGTCATGAAAAGAAAACTAGGTAGATCCCTGGTTTATGGAGGGAAAATCCCTGGGAGATTCACCGGATGTCAGTAAGGCACACCAGGCAGACGCTTTCGTGAATCAGAAGTCGAAGCGATAGCCGAGGATGAATTTGGCGATCAGGTGATCCGTACTGCGGGTCATGCCCGCGCCGAAACCGAAGTTGATTTCCCATTGGGGAGCGATGTCGAGGTCGATCACGGAGAAGATCTGCTGTTGCTGATCTTTGAGCGGATCGAAATTGCCGACCGGGCCCAGCGCGCCGTAATATTCGAGGCCGGCAGCGATTTTTTTTGAGACCTGGTAACCGACCTTGAAGTTTGGCGAAAATTCGAAACCCCGGCTGGAACTCTCCCCTTGGAAGGACTTGTCAAAAGCAGGATTAAACGAGAGGTACAAGGGGCCGATCTGCCTATCAATTATCGGGCGCAGTTCCCACGTCCAGGTGTCGGGAGAGAATTGCCGGCGTTGCCATCCGATCTCGTTCGAGATGCTTACGCCCACAGGCCAGTGCCATCTTTCCGGCATTCGGAGCCGTGGCCGGATGTGACTGCCCACTAAATCCCAGCCATCACCGGAACGGGCGGAAGTGAAAATGTAGAAACCGGTTTCGAACCACGATTTAAAGCCATGAGTTATCTCGATCGTTTCGTGCAACGCGTGCTGGGTTGGGCGAGTACCGTCGGCAGGATTTTTGATACCCGAAAAGGCGAAATTGGTGTGGAACTCCAGCATGGTATGGTGCGGTTTGACTGTCTCCGCGCCATAGACTTGAATCTCGTAATTGCCCTGCCCTGCGGCTGGAACGGCCGCCGCGATCACCGCAGCGAGTGCAAGGACAACAATCCAAAACGGAGCATGTTTCAAGAAAGTCCTTTCTTACTCGGCGTTGGGCACCTGGCAAATCCCGCAGGAGTCGTTCATCCTGTTTGCCGAACGGAATTGCGGCAGCGCCCGTGGCAGAAACCGTCGGCACAAATGGATTGACGTCCAGCAGCCGCACTGCGATGCGTGCGGCCATCCGGGCTTCCGTCAAAAGCCCTGTGACAAGGCCTGAACGATCCGGACCAAAGCAACCAGTCTCTGATTCTCGGGGATGGTACGAACGTAGGACATTGCCTTTTCGTAATCGTATAGCGCCAGTTCTGCAACGAGTGAGGCTTCGAGCTGAGTCGAAGTGCTGCCGATGGAGGTGAAATTGCCGCCACCCATATGAACCACGACGGGGGTTACCTTCTGGCTTTTTTCCTCCGTACCCAGCCGGCTCAGCAGGCGAAATCCCTCCTGCACCAGATCCGCGCTCGCTTTGCCCTCGATCCTGCGATACGCGAGCATGAGGTTTTGCAGGGAAACCGCGCGATTTCTCGGCGGTTCGATCTGCTTGACCAGCTGCGTGGCGGCATCGAGCGCCATGGAGGCCAGATCCGGATCCTGCATGCGGGCCTGGGTGGCCACGCCGATCAGAACATTCATATCCTCAGGAGTTTTTGCTGCCTCGGAGAGTTTTTGCCTGACGAAGGCGGGATTCGTTTTCGACTGTCCGCGCAGGTTCTGATACAAGAGAGCGGTCGGGCCCGGAGAGCCGGGGATGCCTCCGCCGCCTATGGAGCGGCCGTCGAGCGAATAGGTAAGATTGTAGGCAACCTTAGGCTTGCTTGTCACGACCGTCTTGATGAAATCGACGCTATCCAACTTCGGTTTCAGTCCCGGGAGCACGCTCAGAGTGGTCAGCGCCAAGTCGGGTCCCCCCATCAGGTTGCGGCCCAAGTCCACGATAACCGCTTCCGACCAGGTAAGCGCTACGGAACGATCCCCGACCGCCAGAACCCCTCCGGACGAGGCATTTCCCTGTTTGTCCAGCGCCGGCAGCAACAAATTCAACGCCCGGACATAGCGGTCAGCATCGATGCGGGACAGTTGGTTGAGGAAGCTCGAGTAGCTCCTGATCGTCTGCGCATCAGGCTCCTCTTTGGCAAAGTCTGCCATCGTCTGGTCTGCAAGCTTCAGGGCCTCTTCCTTTTGGCCTCCGAGGCTCATCTTCAGGATTATGCGGCCATTGGTCACATACTCCATCCCGCTTGGGCCTCGTCCCCGGCTCGGGGCTGGTTCCCTGGCCAGATTGACAGCCTGTTGCGGATGTTCACGGGCCAGATCGGGCGCGATCAGCCTCTTGAGACGGGCTGAGGCCTGTTCGTACCATTGCCGGGCAGGTTCGCCGAATGATGCCGGCGGCTCCGGCCACTGATGGATGAGGTCCGCGATCCGTCCGGGATCGACGGACGCATAGGAAGACAGCAGCGCCTGAACAGACACAGTGCAGCGCTGGTAGGTCGGCAAATCGGAAGCCGTCTGAGCTTGAGCGCGCAGTCGGGAATAAAGCGTATCAAAGACACCTGGCGCCTTCCCGGGATCCAGGCGAACCCAGCCTTGCAGCAGCTCGGCGATTATAGATGGATCGGGACTGTACTGGGCGAGGCTCGTCGCTTCCGACAGCGCCTGGTGTGCGTTCTTTATCTGCTCGGCGCTGGGGCGCGGCTGCGGTGGGGGACGCAGCACACCCTGCCCGAGCAGTGAAGGAACCAACACGCAAGCAATACAAATGCATATGAAGGGACAACGGGCACATCGCATCATCTGCCTCCCCAAATGGTCATGCCATTGAGCCGGCGCTCGGGGCGCCGCGTTGATCTCATCCGTCAGCAGTTCTTTGCAGGACCTGTGATTATCAGCTTTATAGGCTGTTCAACCTGCAGGCACAAGGAGAAAGTGAGGACAAATGAGGTCTTTATCGGGGGAAGGATCGAAATCGACTGGTTTCAGTCAGGCTGCAGCGGCCTACAAGGTATAATCGCCGGCATGCGAATATACTTCTCCGGGGCGATCTCCGGCGGTCGTGAATACCTTGCCGTGTATCAACGCATCGTTGCCCTTCTCCAGGATCGCGGACACACAGTTCCGACCCTGCATGTTGCCGATTCCAATGTGCTGGAAAGTGAGAGCCGCGTTTCCGCTCGCGACGTCTACGAGCGCGATGTCGCCTGGATCCGGGAATCTGACGCCGTGATCGCCGAAGTATCAACCCCGTCGCTCGGCGTGGGCTATGAGGTGCGATATGCGCTCGAACGGCACATTCCGGTCCTCTGCCTATATCGCGAAGGCTTGGCAATCTCAAAGATGATCACAGGCAACTCTTCGCCGCACATCACCATTGCCGCCTACCGACAGCTCGAAGAGATCGATCAACACATCCACGTATTTCTAACGGAAAAGGCCGTTCCCCCAAAATCCAGGATCTGAAAAAAGCAGATTCCCATCACCCAAATCTGGAGATCGATATGGCTCTATTCAACCTATCTCGGTGGTAGCACGAGGATCTGGAAAACCACCGATGGCGGTGCTACCTGGAGATGGATTGACAGTCTTCCAGATCCTGACTGTACGGGGGCACTTTCCCTGGTCGTTGACCCCACCAATAAAGGTGTGCAGTTCCCAGGATGTACATGCGGTTCGTCAGCGCTGTCTGCGGCAGGGCCTTTGGGGCGGGAACTGGAAGGCGTGGTGTGCCAGGTCGACGCGCGCCCCGGCGAATCTCACTCCTTCGCGTTCCAGCAGGCGGCGCTGCAACAGCCCTGCCTGGTCCGGCAGCAGAATCGTGCCGCGGCTCCCGAGCACTCGATGCCAGGGAATCCCTCGAACATCCGCGTCCCGCAGCGCCCAGGCGACCTGCCGTGCAGTTCCCGGATGACCCGCAGCACGAGCCACTTCCCCGTAGGTCGCAACTTCGCCTCGAGGGATGCGGCAAACTACCTTCCGTATGTCGTCGTAATAGCCCATGACAAATGCAGGGTGGTTAAGCTGGAAAAGCAACACCGGGAGCCTGTAAATCTGACCCCCACTTGATGAACGCGCGCAGAGGCACAGGCATCCAATAGCATATACCTCGTTTCATAGGAACCAACACGTTTTCGACCTGAATGCGGCAGCATGATACAGCAATCCCCACAGAGCGACTGCGGGGAACCTCATTTGCGGAAGCGAAATGCATCTGTAAATGATCGTTTCAGAGACGCAAACTCTCAAAGCCCTTGAAAATGGCGCAGGACATCTCTAACATCCGGCCTTGGCTGGGAGTGTGACTGAAACTATGAATTCCGGATCTTCTTCCTCCGATGCCGTCCATGCAACAGCGCCGGGCGGAATCACCGTGAGAGTGAAATTTCTGGTCCATTTCCCGGCTCTTTTCGGCGCGAAAGAAAAACTGGTCCGACTCCCTCCAGGAAGTACCCTGGGCCAGTTGCTGCGCTCCCTGGGCAACACTCCTGCCCGCCGACGGGAACTTCTCACCGGCGAGGAACTCAATGCGCAGGTGGTGGTCATGAAAAACGGTACCCCCGCTCAAGCCCTGAATGGATTGGCAACTGAGTTGGCCGACGGAGACGCAATCGCCATCTTCCCCTTTCTGGCAGGCGGCTGAAAGGCGAGAGAGAACCGACAATCATGGCCGATTTCCCGATATCCGGTTATCACGGCAAAGTACTGAGCATCGATCTGTCCTCAGGCAGGGCACAGGTGTTGCCACTCGATCCCGAGATGGTTACGGATTACCTCGGCGGCCGCGGGCTGGCCACGCGAATTTTCTGCAACCGCGTCGAGCCGGCGGCCGATGCTCTGGGACCTGACAATGCAGTTGTGATCGCCGCTTCACCACTCATCGGCTCGAACGCCCCGACGGCCGGCCGCGGGCACATGGTTTTCAAATCACCCCTGACGGGAATCATCGGCACTTCGAATTCGGGAGGGAGTTGGGCCGCGGGGTTGAAAGGAGCCGGCTACGATGCCCTGGTAATCGAGGGGGCAGCGCGCGCGCCCGTGCTCATCGACATCCAACCGGAGCGCGTCGAGATCCGGCCGGCCACGCATCTCTGGGGCAGGAACATCCACGAAACCACCGATGCCCTGAGTGACAGCAGCGAGCCGGGCAATCCCTGGCGTGTGCTGTGCATCGGCCCGGCAGGGGAGAATCTCGTCCGCCTGGCGGCCGTGGCCAACGATCGTAACCGCGTCTATGGTCGCTGCGGTCCGGGAGCCGTTTGGGGCAGCAAGAAACTCAAAGCCATCCGCATCCGCGGCAACACGAAAGCCGGCACGGCCGATCAGGGCAGGTATCAATCGGGGCGCGACCAGGCCGTCTACCTGATGAAACAAGCGCCCGTCACCAAGAGGCTGTTGCGCGAATTCGGCACTGCCGGACTCATCGAGCTGATCAACCTCATCAGCATGCTGCCGCACCGGAATTTCCAGGACTGCCTCCATATCGAGGAAAGCGTGGAGAACATTTCCGGTGAGACCCTGGCCAAGACCTTTCTCCAAAAAGCCGGCGGGTGTTTCCTCTGCCCCATCGGTTGCCAGCGGCACACTCGGGTCGAAAATGCCAATGGACAGGAGGAGAGCGGTGAAGGTCCGGAGTATGAGACCACGGTACTGATGGGCCCGGTCTGCGATATCTACGATCTTGCCGCCATCACTCGAGCCAATTACCGGTGCAACGAGTACGGCATCGACACCATCAGCTACGGCGGAACCCTGGCCTGCGCCATGGAGCTTTATGAACGGGGCCATATTCCGGCTGCCGACACGTGCGACGTGGACCTCTCCTTCGGCAGCTGCTTCACTCTGGAGAATCTTGTCCGCAAGATCGCCCTGCGGCAGGGTATCGGCGACCGGTTAGCGGAGGGCTCCTGGCGGCTGGCTGCCGCCTACGGGCATCCGGAATACTCCATGACCGTCAAGAAACTGGAAATCCCCGGCTACGATCCACGCGCCTCTTACCCGCAGGCTCTCGGCTATATGACCTCACCTACCGGCGCCTGCCACCTGCGGGGAGGATACGCGGTTTCTCTCGCTTTCTTCGGGGGCACCAGGGAGATTCCCCGCTTCAGCCTGCTGCAGTCACCCATCGCCATCCGGAACATGCAGAATCTTGGCATTCTCCAGGACAGCCTGGGCATATGCCGTTTTACCGGCTTTGCCTTCTCCACGGATCCCTGGGCAAGAATGGTCAGCGGAATTACCGGCCGCGATTTTTCCGCCACACGCTTCGAAGAGATCGCCAACCGCATTGCGGCCCTGGAACGATTGTTCAACCTGGCGGCCGGCGTCACCGCCGAGGATGATCTTCTTCCCGCTCGCTTCAGCGAGATCCCCATTCGGGTGGGGGACTGCGAACGGCGCATCAGCAGTGCCGACATGGAACACATGCGGGGAGATTATTACAGGGTCCGCGGTTGGGATGACCAGGGAAGACCAACGCGCGAATCTCTCGACCACTTGCGGATCCGGGAGGGAAACCATTGAGCGGTCCCAGCCAAAAATGGCAAGCCAGCAGCGATCTCCTCCGCCTTTTCCGGGTCATCGGCAGCGCCTCGCTTGCTTACGACATCCAGGACAGCCATTCCGGCAACATGGCAGTACGCCACATCAATGAACGGGGCGAGGACGAGATCGTGATCACCGCTTCCGGTTCGCAGAAAGGGGATCTCGACCGAACCCAGCTCTGTTTCCTCTCGGCCACCGAAACCGATTACGGTTACTACAAGGCCTCCTCCGAAACGGATATTCACGCCCGGATCCTCGCCCTGCCTGGCGTCCGAGCTTCCTTTCATGCCCATGTCAAAGAACTGACGATCGTCACTCTGGACGATGCGCCCAAACCGGGCCGGCCTGCCGCCTTTCAGCCCGTGGACCCGCTCGGCTATTACCATCTGGGCAGCCACATCCCCGTCGATTGGTTCGCAGTCCCCAGCGGCTCGCCCGAAATGGCCAGGATTATCCCGGAGCGGCTCGCAGATCGCCCCCTGACCATCATATTCGGCCACGGCGCGATCGCCAAAGGCACGACTCTCCAGGAGACGTTTTTCCGGTTGTGTGTCGGCAATACTGCGGGGGCCGTGGTCAGGAACATGGAGAGATGGCGCGTGGATGTGGAGGCCCTGCGCAGGCGGATCGCCGCGGACTCGAACGCATGCTTCACCTACCCTCCGCCTGCCTATACCACCGGAGACGATACCCGCTGCGACTTCCCCGAAGAGGAAGAGATCCGTCGCGAATTCATCAAGGCCGGGCACAGGATTTTCGAGTCACGGCTTTCTGCTTTCCACACAGGATCCATGTCGGTGCGCGGAGTAGACACGGTCCTATATGCTCCCAAGGCCTCGATGCCGCGGGACATCGGCGGCCCGCTTCTACGCCTGCCGCTGCGGCCTGACGGCGGGGACGATGTGGAATTGAAAACGCACAAAGCGATCTATGACACGAGCGACTTCCAGACGATCATGCATTGCCATGTGCCTGAGGCTGAAGCCGCAGCGCATTTCATCTATCCCGGCGAAACCGAGCCGGCTGACCGTATCATTCCCTTCGATGCGGAGGGGAGTTTCCTTTATCTGGTTATTCCGATTCTGCCCGCGCACTTCGATTGGGACAAATTCATCCGGATGTTGCACGACTACAAGATCGTCGTAGTGCGGGGCGGCGGTGTGTGGGCAGTCGGCGGCCAGTCTCTGTCGGAAGTGCTCCATCATCCTTCCACGCTCCGTGAAATCTGCATCTATCGCCTCGGTGCCTTCGAGCGAGGGCTTGACCTCCGAAGAATGGAACCAGCCAAAGCCAAGCGCTGGTAGATCCCGACATTCTACGGCTCAGGCGCGCGGGATGAGAGCGCATGAGATCGCGCGGCAGGCATCGGTCAGTTCGCCTGCCAGGGTCTCGGCCCTCGCCATGCCCATGAGGAAAACGGACGCGGAAATGCTCAGCGCCGCCGCGATCCGGCCGCCCGGCCCGGCGATCGGTGCGCCGATACAACGCCCGTCCAATTCGTTCTCCTCGTTGTCCAGGGCAAAGCCCTGCCTGCGCGCCTGCTCCGGTTCGGCGGCAAGTGCCTGCCTGCTGACCAGAGTTCTTGGGGTCAGCCGAGGCAATCCCTGGATGCGGACGAGGCGCTGCACCTCCTTCTTCGGAAGGCCGCTGAGCAGGACCTTTCCCAGGGCTGTGGAAAGGCGAGATGCAGCGCATCTTCTCCGTTTCCTTGAAAATGAGAAGAGAGATCGCTTACTTGGAGGCGCCGGCTGTGGAGAGCAGGTCCACCTCGATGCTTGCCATGAGGAACGCGCCGATACCTTTCAGATCGTTCGCGACGACCGGCTCACTCATGTAGTATTCGAAGGTTCCGTCCCGCTTCTGCGGACCGCCGAGACCCCCGACACTGCAGATCTGCGTGAGGCTGATGCTGCCGTCCTCGCCGGGTTTGACCAGGTGATTGACCAGCCCCTCGTAGCCTTTTCGCGCCCTCGCAGCATACTCGCCGCCCAGGTAGCCTTTGCGAACTCCTTTCGCAAAGGCATAAACGAACATGGACGAGGCGGAAGCTTCCAGATAATTCCCATCGCGTCCGCCCTGATCCACGACCTGGTACCATAGTCCTGTCTCTTTGTCCTGGTAGTTCGCCAAAGCCCTGGACAAACGTGCGAGGATCGCAATCAACGCCCGCCGGCGAGGATGTTTCTCGGGAAGGAAATCGAGCACGTCGACGATCCCCATCGCGTACCAGCCCATGGCCCGGCCCCAGAAACACTTCGAGCAGCCTGTCTTCGGATCCGCCCACTCCTGCGCATGACTTTCATCCCACCCGTGATAGAGCAGGCCGGTCCGGCCGTCACGCGCGTGGTTTTCCATCCAGATGACCTGGTTGGCAACCTCGTCGAAGCCGGCAGGCATGTTGAAGATCCGGGCATATTGAGCCATAAAGGGGGAGGCCATGTAGATCCCGTCGAGCCACATCTGGAAGGGGTAAATCTGCTTATGCCAGAAGCCGCCTTCGCGCGTGCGCGGCTGGGTCTCGAGTTGCTTCATCAGCATGGAGGCCGCCTTCCGGTACTTGTCTTCCCTGGTTCTCTGATAGAGCGAAAGCAGCAACTTGCCGCAGTTGATGTTGTCCAGGGTGTATTCCTCCAGTTTGTAGCTCGTGATCGAACCGTCGGGATTCACGAAGGAGTCCACGACGGCCTTCAAGTAGTCGTAGTACTTGCCGTCGCCCGTCCGGCTCCAGACTGCCTCCAGACCTTTCAGGAATACTCCGGTCTCGTAGGCCCATTTGGCCTTGGGATCCTTGCCGAATGACAAGGAGTCGCCCCGGCGCTTCATCTCGGAAGCGGCCATTTTTTCCGCCCAGCCAACTGCATCCGTGGCAGTGGCTGCGCGGGCAGCGTCCATTAGGAGACAAATCACGAGAAGGGGCAGCACCTGTGAGCATCTGCGAAGCATAGTTTCACTCCTCTACATGCATGACGGCCTATTCGTGCCTCTGAAGCGGATCCCGATGGTCATTCCCACAGAGGACAACCTCAGGACGGAGAGGGCAGCCCCGGCAGCGTTGAGCGGGTGCATCCTGTCCGGGAAAGCGCGCCACGGCACAGCCGCAACCATGGGTCGAAGCAGCCTCCAGAAACCAGCGCGGCATAGGGAGTTAGCGGGGCGGAAACTCTCCCGCCCCGCGGTTTTCGCCATGGGTGGTCGGCCGCCTTGCAGGCGACCTCGGCTCATGTTTCCTGCCACTGCAACGTGGCGTTATTTGTCCCTGACATCTACCCTGGTGGCCAGCAACTTGTTCGGCTTGTCTGCCTTTCCCAGGCAGATTATGCGTCGGCCTTCTTTTACCTCTGAGAAAGTCGCCGGCTTATTGCGATACGTGAACTGGGTGGATTTGTCGTATACAATCTGCCACACAAAATTCGTAGCCCCTACCTGCCTGATCGTGATGGTAGAGGTGTCCTTGTCGATCGACTGGACAATCCCATCAAGCCGATCCTGCTTGGTCTTGGCATCCTGCTTGATCTGGCTGCTCAGGAGGGGAACGAAGAAAAACAGACAAATCACCGCCAGCGCCACCACACAAGAAATGCTACTACGTTTCATAGGGCCTCCTTGACATGGTTGTGACATGATTTGCGCTATCAGATGCTAATGCAAGAAACCAGAAAAGTAAAATCTGAGATCTGTTTTCCTGGGACCTGCGATTCAGACACTTGGCAAAACAACTCGATCACAAAGAACAGGGCGCGGCATAGCCGCATCCAAAAAAATCCCAGCGATGAGTTCGCAGAAACCACAGAGCATCGATGGATCTTGAAATCTGTTCCACGCTTCGCTCATCGAGATCTCTGCATCGAGAAGTTGAGATTCCCGCGCAAGGGGTGCTGTCAGCGCAAGAACGCCGAGGCGCTCCATAATATGGGTGCCTGGCCGTGAAGATCGCCGGAGATGCGCGGTCGCGTCAAATAGTACTCGAGGTCGTTCAGTTTGCTGGTCCCTATGCAAACGTTGGCCACATTGGCATCTTGGTCCAGGTTTTTCACCAAACCGAGCCAGGCTGCACGCGCCGCTGTGCCATAGATCTTGGGATCAAGCCAGCCATATTTGACTCCAGTAACCATGGCGAAAGTGAACATGCCGGTGCCGGAGGTTTCGGACCAGGCTTCCGGTCGGTCGATGAGCTGGCGCCACAGGCCGTCCTCGCCCTGATACTTCAGCAGTGATTCCATCATCTTCCGGTAGCCCGCCATGATCCGGGCCCGCCGCGGGTGGTCGGCAGGGAGCGAGCGCAACAGCTCGGCCATCCCCGCGGCGACCCAGCCATTGCCGCGGCCCCAGTAAAACGGGGTATCGAGGGCGTGATAAAACAACCCATTCGGCTGTTGAAGCTTGTCGAGGTAAGCGGTCATAGTGAGCGCAGCCCGGTCGATGTATCGCGAGTCGCCGGTTGCCCGGTAGGCCTGCACCTGCACGGCCGTAATCATGTACATGTCGTCAATCCAGTACCTGGCCTCGCGGGTGATGCCATCCGGTGTGGGATCCTCCCACTGTCGGTCGGCAAATCCCTTACCCAAATCCAGGTATTTCTTCTCCTTGGTCTGGATGTAAGCCTCCAGGGGGACTATGCCGAAGACCCGAAAGTCCACGTGTGCGCTCTGCGAGATCATGTTCGAGTCGGGTGGCATCATGAGCTGATCCAACTTCTTGATGAGCCTCTCCTGCAGATCCCTGTCTTTGGTCAGGTGCGCGACGGTGAGGGCGCCGTACCAAGCGCAAACCTCGGGATAAATCACACCCGCGCCCGCCTTGGTCGGATCCGATTGAGCCCGAAACGGCCGCACGATGAGGTTCTCGGCAACGCGCTTGCCGATCACCTGCGGCGATGCACCGTCGGGCCATTTGCCGAATTCCCGCTGTCGCACCGCGTTCGCAGCGCCGATTCCCGGGATCACCACGGCCAGGATCAGCAGAAGCATAATTGCTGGGTAACGGGCATGCATCCTCAATCCCTCCTGCATCCATTGTTCCGCCGATAGCCCGCCTTCATCCATGGGACAGCCGGCATCGCAGCCGGCCGCTGTTTGACGGCGCTGATGCGGTAGAACTGTACGGAACTGTCGTTGATCTCGATCCGGAAGCCTCTGAGCAGCCTGAGCATTTCCGCGCCCGCAAGAATGACAGGACCATATCCATGGGCGGCAAAAACGCTGGTCGGCCGGTAGTAGTAGAATGCCGGATCGAAGGCCATCGCGGTGCCTACGCATGTGCCTTCGACCTGGCCCTGCGCATTCACTTTCGTCGAGACGGCATTCCAGGCGAGCATCGCCATGGGTCCATAGGCGGACGGATCGATCCATCCCTTATTGATGGCATGGGCAATGCAATAGGCATAGATCGCAGTGGCCGAAGTTTCCAGATAGGAGTCGCTCCGATCGAGCAGTTGATGCCAGAAACCGCTGCCGGATTGGCATTCGGCGAGACCCCGAATGTGAGCCCGCAGAAGATCGAGTATGCGAGAGCGGGATGGATGATCTTCGGGCAGCACGTCGAGCAGATCAACGGTGGCCATGATTGCCCAGCCGTTGGCACGAGCCCAATGAAACTCAGGGTGCACGCCCATCCCCTGCACCCACCCGTGCATATAGAGTCCCCGGTTTGCGTTGAACATGCGCTGCGAGAACTGAAGGACCTGTTTTGCGGCGTCGTCGAAATATCGGCGCTCGCCGGTGAGTTTTCCCATTTCCGCCAGCGCGGGAACGCTCATATAGAGATCATCGAGCCAGAGTGTGTCGGGCTGGGGACGGCTGCGCGCCAGCGTCCCGTCCGCCAAACGAAGCTGTTTGCCGCTTATGTAACGGATGTAATTGTCGATCAGGGGACGCACGTCCATTGGAACTCCGGCCCGAGAAGCCCTGATCATTGCGGCACAAATGGAGCCGGAATCATCCAGCGCACGCGGGTCCAAAACCGACCGCAAGGGATTGTCCTCGCGGGGAGCGCGCCCATAGAGCGCCCGAAAAGAGGGGGCGATATCTGCAACGAACTTGATGCGCCTGGTGGCGTATCCCGTAAACCTGGGATCGCCAGTGGCATCTCCGGCCGCAAGCATCGCTGAATAAACCACTCCCCATTCGTAACTGATGAGGCGAAATGTTCCCGGTTCGAGAATCGAATTCGTGTCGATCCGGGCGTAGGTCGTGATCTCTTCCTTGGTCTGCCGATCGATGATTCGCGTCGGGGTGGACGCTTCCAGATAACTGCGCACCCGGTTCAGGATCGCTGCGATCTCTTCCCCCTTAACGGGACCATAGGGAACCGGATACCTGGGAGTGAGCAGATGCAGGGGGGTATTTGCGTCGTTTTGTCCCGCGGCGGCCGTTTGCGCCCGGGCGGGGCCCGCCATAACGGTCAAAAGGAGGAAGGCAACAAACAACACATTGATCGTGTGTTTCATTTCGTTCCCCTTCTATGGGTGTGGCCAGGCTGCCGCGATGCCTCCAGCGGGCATCAGGATGGGTCCCTCGGCCCCGGAATCAGGCGGATCGGGCCAAGCAAGCCTGAGGGCACCGGTTGGATCTTGTCCATGTCTTGCGGCTCGAAGCGCACACCATAGCGCAAATTGAGCAGGCGATAGTCCGGCAAAGATCGTCCGGCCATGTAGTTGATAGCCGTGTTGGCCACGAGAATTCTGATCTGGTTTTTTCCACGCGTCAACAATCCGCTCACGTCCACAGCATAGGGCGGGCACCAGATCGAGCCGGCGCGCCGGTCATTTACATATACCACCGCCGCCTCGCGGACCGGGCCGTCGAACCATGCCTGCATCCCGCTCGACCTGCCCGGAATCTCGGGAACCGGCTGCCCTTCGCCGAAGTCCAACCTTACTTTGAGGCCGGTTTGAATCATGCTGTCCGGAACGGCGATCTCTCTTTCATATACGGCGGTCCCGGAAAAGTAGCGGGTCGCCTCGTCCTCGATCCACGATTGCAAATGCTCCATCGTGGTGGACTGCTTGCCAGGCCCGAACGAAACACGCCAGCCGTCGCTAAGATCCAGCGGCGGGATCAGAGGAATCGTCTTGGGCTGCTGCGGAAGAACGCGCTTTGAGAAAACCAGGATTCGTGAACCATACGGTTCCAAACTCATCGAAACCGTCATCCTTCCCTCGGGCTCCGCTGTTGTCTCGGCAGTCGAGAGGCTTCCGGAAAGCGGATCCCACCATTCGGCTTTCATGCCGGCGACCGGGAATGCCGCCTTCACGCTTTGGCGCGAGTTGGAGCTGTTTGCCAGAAAGTAGATTTCGACGTCCTTTGTCTTTCGGTGAACGAACCCGATCTCGGGCAGCGCTGGAGAGAGATCGATGTCCGGGCGCAACAGCGCCCGGAGTGTACTCCCGAGTTGATGTTTTTCATCCTCTACGAAGCGCGAGCGAGCCGATGGAGTCTCAAACAGGCGTTGCGAGATTTCACGGATTTGAGCATTCTCTGCCTGGGTTTCTCTAAATCCCGGAGCCAGAGCGGGCTTGCGGCGGGATGCGATCAATATTCCACCGGAGCGGACATATTCATCCAGCGTTTTCAGAGTCTCCAGCGGGATTCGTTCCACATTGGGAAGAATTACAACCCGGTATCGGTTGGCGCCCAACGCCAGGACACTTTTTTCGATTCGGCCCATCTGCTTCAACGCTTCGTCGTCGAAGAAGTCGAGGTTGAATCCCGCATCGAGCACCGCGGGAATGGCATCCGGGCCAACGCGCTCACGCAGAGCATCGATCATGTTGGCGCGTCCGGGCGTGAAGACGGCCCACGCGTCGCAATCCGGAAGATAGAAGGCGACGTCATTTGAGGGTTGCCCTTGCCTGAGCAGGTAGCTTATCCGCTGCAAATATCGCGTCACATCGGGCATCACGATCCACCACGGGTTATTCTCGTTGAACACGCCCGCGGCGTAGAACCGCCATCCGGGATACTCCACTCCTTCAGCAGTGTACGGCCAGCCGTGTCCGACCAGCTGATTGATCCCTTGCAGAAAGTGGAGGTTGGCTTCGGCCTTCATATCCAGCGGTGTGGCGCGAAAGACCGGCGAGTGCAGCCAGGTCCAGGTCTCCGACGAGGTCACGGCACGCCCATAGAGATGGCTTGCCGAAGCGGCCCAGCGCGACGCGCGCAGACTCTTCCACTGGGAGCCTTCGCCTTCAGACAGGTCGGCGAGGGCATTGCTCGAGATGACAGCAGGAGGAATTCCGTAGCACTGCACGCGGAAGAGGGTGTGGTTTCGCCGGGCCCAATCGTGCACAGACACCATGAAGCGTTCATTGAACAATTCTGTCAGGGTCCTGCCCCAGTCCTGGCGGATAGCGGCGCTCTCCGATCCCAGATCCATGACCAGGGCCGGAAGATGCGGCTTCAAGTCGTAACCGCGACGTTTGTGGAACTCTTCCAGAAAGTCGCCCGTCCAATCGCTCTCATACACTTCCAGGCTGTCACAGAAGACAGCGTGCGGGGGTTGCGCACGGAATGCCTGCATCAGGCGGTCTCCGACATTGCGCAAATAGCCTTCGACGGCGGCGCGGTCATAGTGATTCAGGACAAATCCATCCGCGCCCACGGCCGGCCTTTTGACCATCATGCCGCTGCGGCTTGAAATGAAGAAGAGCACTTCGTTTGGCCCCTGGAGACCGGCTGGAAGTCGAACGGCACCGTCTCTGATATCGGTAATCTCGCGGATGCTGTCGCCGACCACGGATTGGCCTTGTGATCGGCAGACGAAAACAGCCATCAGCTTTTCGCCGGCCCCGACAGCCGGCACCGGCATCCTTCGTGAATTTTCGGGCACCCGGGCCCTCACAACGCGCAGTTTGCCTGCGGCATCGCTGATCGGGACCTGTGCACCGCCATACGGCCAGCCGCTGCCGAGCGTCAGATCCATGCGCAGCCCAAGTTCGCGCGCTTTTTCGGAGGTGAAACGGAGAGCGTCGATGAACTCGTCGGAGAGGAATGGGAGATTTTTGATCCCTGAGGCCGCATCATCCAAAGCGACGGGGTAGACCGGTTGCACTTCGAAGCCGCCGATGCCGCCTTCTTTCATGAGCCGCATTTCCCGCTCCAGTTCGGTCCTGGCCACCGCGGGCCCAAACCACCACCAGCGCATCATGACACGGCAATCATCCGGCGGATTCTGAAAGCGTTTCTGAAGTTCCAGGATGTCCGGGTCTGCAGTGGCCAAACCCTGGAGCTGCCCGTTGCTCCGCCGATCGTTTCCGGACACCGAAAAGGAGATTGACGACAGAAGGGTGCAGAGGACGGCAACCGATGCAATTTGCTTTGTGAGCTTCATCGAGATCACCCCAAGAATAATTTCCGGAACAGTCGCCTCATTTTCAAGGCGCCGGTGCCAGTTTCTCCCATCGAACAGTCCAGGAACCGTCCGAAGGAAAGCCAGGAGCATGGGTCTGCGGCGCTCCCTGCCATCCCGCCGACATCATTGCCACGGCATAAAGCAAGCCGCCGTTGCCCGGAAGATAACATGGCAGGTTTTCCCGCTGCCAGTTGTGTCCATTGGGCAGAAAGCGGTTCTTGCCGGTCGGCATCAGCAACGCGTCGACTGCCAGTTTCTGCTCGCCGCACCGCGCTGCAGTCATTGCCGTAAGTGGATAGTCCCATCCCCAGGTCTTGTCCCATTGCCACTCGTTCATTACCTTGATCAACGTTCGGCGCATGGTCACGCGGTTAACACCGTCGCCGGGCAACATGCCGAACGCGCCAAGCATGGACGGGTGGTCGGAATTTCGTTCCGTATATGTCTGCGGGCAATTCTCGTGAGCGAGATAGACACCGCCCCGCACCGGAAGCTGCGACAGATTAGAAATGATTTCATCCCAGACCGGATCAGGTTTTATTCCAAGCCGCCGGCGCCAGCGCTGTGCGAGCTTCAGTCCATAGCGCCAATATGACAACTCAAAGGTGGGATTCCAGGTCTCGGCAGCCGGATGGTTTTCCTGTGCCGGTATGACAGGCGGGCCCAGAAAGTAGCGTCGTGTCTTTGCATCTAAGGAAGCGAAAGAAGCCATGAACGTCGCTGTTTCAAAGACAATTGGGCGATAGCGCTCGAGCGTTTCGCGATTGCCGTGGGCGCGGTAGCAGAGTTCGGCGAAAAATATCGGATGAGGCTGCTGCCAGATCAACAATGGGCCGATGGGTGAAGGACTGTCTTTCCCTTCCGGGCCCACCATCTTGGGCCACCTGGCGCCGGCGTAGCCCTGTAGCTGCGCCGTGTCGCGAGCGGAAGGCAGAGTCGAGAGATACCAGCCAAGGCTCTTCTCCAGCAGGCGGATCCGGTTCCACAAAGCGAAGTGGGCGGCGTGCCACCAGTGCATCTCCAGGTGAAACTTCCCATACCAGCTGTTGACCGTCAGCCCGGTTTCCTGAGGCGGCATGGATCCGGCGCACTGGATCGCTGTGAGGTATTGCGAGAGCACAATGCGCCGCTCGAGCTCCGGCGCCCGGCGGTCACGGCTGTCGGCCAGTTCGACGGCGCCGCCATCGGTCCAGAGGCGCTCCCAGTGCCTCGAACTGTCGACAAAAGCAGACGATGTGCTCGGCAGCGACTTGTCGGGAGGGCGCGAGGCAAACGCTGCGACGAATTCGAAGCGCGAATTCTGTCTTGCAGGAGTCAGAATGAACTGATGCTCTGCTTCAGGCGTCCATGTGGCCTGCCCGCTCCAGCTGATCGCCACGAAATACTCGTCGGCATCCAAAAATCTGTGGAGTTCCGCACGGCCCGGCGCTTGATTTGTCATCAGAGTTCGATGCCTGTCAGGCAGTCTCCAATCGGCAGCTTGCATGCTGGGCGAGCCGTAGGGAAAACTGAACCGGACGGCGAGCCGCTCCGCTGCGATCAGCGGGGATTCGATAGCCACAGACAGGAGATCCCGGTCAGGGTGCACGGCAGACTTGACAGTTACCGGTTTTCCTTCAATCGTGAAATGGCTCGTCAAGATGCCGGCCCAGAGGTCCAGCTTCTGTTCGATGTCTGTGAGATCCTGCGGCTGAAGCTCCCTCCCCCCAGGCAGGGATAGCCGCAGGCCGATCCGGCCGAGGTGGAGCCGATGGGGATTTTCGCGAAGCCAGTCGTAGAGCCCGCTTTGCCCGTCGCCGCTTGTCGGATATCCGACTTTGCGGCCATGAGTATCGTATGGGGTGAGGCGGAAATGTTCCAGATCGAGCCCCGGAGGAAGAGGCGAGGTGTGCCATCCCCACTGCGACATCGTGCACAGCGGCGTTGAATTCTCGTATGATTGCGGGAATGTCTGTAGCCCGGTGATGTCCGCAGTGAAAGCGAATTCCCCGTTGCCGAGGGACAACGGGGAGAGCGGATCAAGTTCTTGCAGTATCGGATTATGACGCCTGACTAAACTCGCGCGGTCCATCAAGCTTACAGCCCATGGCCTGTTCTTGATGAGAGCGCCCGACACCAAGAGGGTTTTGAGGAAATTGCGCCGCTGGATTTTCATCCCCTCGTCCCTGTCCTGGTTGCAGCCGGCCGGCTTGAACTTCCAAGAAGTGCTGCTGATTACGTTTTTCGGTATCACTATACACCTGTTGAGTGGCTACGGATCGAAATCCTCCTCCGCGGACGCCTGTGGATCGGTCTCGTCGCATAGCCCAATGGCGGATCGTCATGTGTTTGGCTGCAGACCTGGGATGCTATCTACCCAATTACTATTTCTCTATATGAAACACCTCCTGCAGCTCGATCGCAACCGGACTGTTGTCGGGATTTGAAGGCATGATTTCCTTCATATGAGCCCACCACCTGCGGCAGACTTCTGTCCGTGTCACGGTCTTCCATTTCTCCTCGTCCTCAATTTCTACGTAGGCAAACAGCTGGTGCGTTTCGGGATGGAGGAATATGGAGTAGCTCAATACTCCATGCTGCTTTAGCACATCCGCGAGCTCCGGCCAGATGGGGTTGTGGCGCCTGCGATATTCCGTTGCATGTTTGGGAGTTACACTCATTACAAAACCCTTGCGGATCAAGACGTTGCTCCTTTGAATCGTTTGCATGGGCGGGGAAGGAGAAGCTTCAGGAAAGGAGAGAAGCAGGGGCGCGCGGTAGCGCGCCCCTGCGGCGAAGCGAGTTGACTAGAAGATGAACTTCAGTCCGAGCTGGAATCGGCGCGCGTAATTCCCCATATTCTTTCCCACCGTGGAACCGAAAGCAGTGGATGTGGGGTTTACGGTTGCGGTGACCGTGCCGTTGTTCAGCAACGGATGGTTCATGGCATTCAATGCCTCGATCTTGAATTGAATACTCTTCCCTTCCGTGAGCTTCGTGTTCTTGATGAGCGAGAAATCCCAGTTGCTAAAATTCTGATAGCGAACTCCGGAGAATCTCAGCGGCATCGTCCGCACATGATGGTCCGGCTGTGCGGTGGAGGCGGTCACGAAATTGGCGGTATTGAACCAGCGGGTAACCGTACGCTGGTCCGAGGGAAGTGCCATGGTTGTGGGATCGCCATTGAAGAAGAAATCCGTACCGAATTGGATGGGCACGCCGCTCTGATATGTGTAAATCGGAGAAAGCTGCCAGCCGCCGATAATGCGCGACAGGACGGCATTACTTGTCACCTGGAACGGCTTGCCCGGCCCGAACGGGAATTCCAAGAGGGCACTTAGCGACAACCGGCTCGGTGTGTCAAGATCGGATATCATCTCAGTGGGTCTGGGATCGTCCTGATTCAGGAGCTCCGTGGCCTGCATGGATTTAGAACGGGTGTAGTTCAAAACCACAGAGTACCCTTTGGAGAATCTCTTTTCTACCTTCAGTTCCGCCCCATGGTACCAGGAATACCCTTCGTTCGTGGTTGTGGATACGGTGCCGAAAGCGGGGAATGGGCGCATCAGCCGCTCGCGCGCAATAGTTTTTCCCGTGAACGTGCTGGTCGCACCCGCCGGCCACGCGAGTCCATAAAACGGATTCGTGAAATTAAACGTCAGGTAGTTGATGACAGTCGCATCACGGGTCGAGAGTGTGCTCAGATATTTCTGCGGCGTCACATTCAGGTCTCTCGTGAGCTCGATATGGGTGCCGCGGTTGCCGATATATGCCGCTTCGACCACCACACCCCCGGGCAGCTCCCGCTGGATGCCGAACTGCCAGCGCTGCATGTACGACACCTGTGGTTTCGGATTAAAGAACGCGATCCCCTGGCCCTGGATTGAATAATTGAGATTCTGTCCAAGGTAGGTCTGGGCGCCTGATGCCGCCCCCACCGGCTCCAGGATCCCACTGGGGAATGGATTGGACAGCGTGCCAATAAAGTTGATGTTATCGGTGGTGGGAACAAAATTCGTATCTCTCTGAAACCCGGTTTGGATCACGTCGCCGCGCCGTTCACCCAGGAACCCGAAGAAGATCCCATATCCGGAGCGGATGACGGTCTTGGGAGTCAGCTGATAGGCAATCCCAAACCGCGGCATGAGGTTTTTCTTCGGGGTTTCATAAGCGCCTCTCGGCTGGCCGCCGACTCCGGCAAACATCAGTCCGCCCTGCACTTTGAACTGGCTTACCGGGATTTCGGTCACGGGATTCAAGGCGTAGTTGGCCACAGCCTGAGCGCTGATAGGCTGGAGTGCGTTGTAGTCAAAGCTGGTCGCGGTGCGATTATATCGCTCCGTCAAGGAGCCCTCGAACTCCCAGCGCAAGCCAAAGTTCAGGGTCAGCTTCGGAAGGACCTTCCAATCATCCTGTACAAAGAAACCCCAGGAGGTTGACTGCTCGGCGTAGCTGGCGGCCCGCCTGACAAAGCTGGCATTGGTCGGCAACCCAAGAAGCAAGGCTGCGACGGACTGACCAAAACTGCTGGGTGCCGCGGTTGAATTATCCAATGGCCCCTTGGTGTAGGTTGTATCAAAGGTAAACGAACCCGTCTGGTTGTGACCCGTGAAGCCGTCGGTTTCGCGATATGCGCGGAACTCCATGCCGACCTTGAGGAAGTGCCTCCCCTGGGCTTTCGAGAGGGTTATGGGGAGCGAATAGATCTCGACCGGCCTGAACTCGCAACCGACGGGGCCCGTGGCCTGGTAGCCGGTCATCGAGACTGCCGGGAAGCGACGTATGTCCTTCGGAATCGAATCGTTGTACGAAGCCGGAAATCCCAAACTGGTCAGATCAAATCCAGTTTCGGAATTAGTTTTGTCTGCCCGAATGAACCTGCTGTAGCCGAACTTCACATTCAACACGGTGGTCGGACCGAAGGTGTACACGTCGTCGATGACGCCGTTTTTGGCCAAGAACTGGAAAGCGTCGCCCGTGAGCAAGTAATTGGAGAGGTAGTTATCGTAAAGGCTGTTTCTCGTATAGGCGCTGGCGCGGAGAAAGATCCGGTGTCGATCGTTTATGTTGTGATCCACCTTGACCGTCCAGTTGTAGTACTTGGCTGCTTCGACCAGGCCCGGATCCTGGTTATTGCCCAGGCCCGTGGCATCCACGGGGGTGAAGCGCGGATCCGGATAATAGGAGAGGATTTTCAAAGCAATCGGATTGAGCAAACCCGGGTCAATGATGTTGCCTGGGAATGGATCCGCCTGGATTCGGCCGCCGGCTATCGATCTCCGGGTGAACGGATTGTAAATCTGGTACTGCGGGCCGATGGCCAGCAGTTCCGAGAAATCGCCCTTCTTCATCTTGGCGCTCGGCACGGTGCCATTGGTCACGTCGTTGCGCGGACGGTTGTCGTGAATTCCTTCATATCCGAACATGAAGAATGTCTTGTTCCTGCCGTCGTAGAGGTGCGGGATATAGACGGGACCGCCCGCCGATCCGCCCCACCGTTTTTCGGTAAAAGTCGCAATCTTTTGATTGAGGCGGTTGGCGTAGAAGTCGTTGGCAGCCCATCCCCAGCCTGCCGGCGGCAGGCCTGCGAAATAGGCCGTGCCGTGCAGCGCGTTGGTGCCCGACTTAATGCTGATGTTGGTGACGCCGCCTTCGGTCTGGCCGAAGCTCGCATCGAAGGTCGATGTCTGAACTTTGAATTCCTGGATGATGTCACCCGGCGGCGGGTAAGTTGCGGTTACCTCGTTGGCATTCGCCGTGGCCGTGCTCGCGATGCCGTCAATCGTGAGGTCGCTGCGGTTCGCGCGGGTACCGGCGATTGAATAGCCGACGATGTGCGTCGGCTCGTAGGGGCGGTCCAACCTTGGATCGCGGGTGAAGCCGACGCCCGCCGCAATCCCGATCAGCTGGTATGGGTTCCCGTGCGCGAGCGGCAACTCGGTGGCGCGGCGCGCATCGATCACCTGCCCCAGGGAAGCCGTCGTGCTTTCCAGGAGCGGTGTCTCGCCCATTACCGTGATCGTATCTGCCAACTGGCCGACGGTCAGCTGGATGTTCACCTCGAGCCGGTCGGCGATGCGAACTTCGATATTGTCGCGCTCGTACTTCTTGAAGCCTTGAACCTGGACCTCAATCCGATACAGGCCTGGAGTCAAAAATGTTGCCTGGTAGTATCCTTGCTCATTAGTTGCCAGTGCGGTCTTGGTGCCCATGGCTTTGTTAAGGACTTCCACAGTCGCCCGGGGAATCACGGCGCCGCTTTGATCGGTAACTCTGCCCATAATGCTGCCGCGAGTTTCCTGAGCCAGCAGCAGGCCTGTCGGGAGCGAGCCCAATACCAATACAAAAACAAGCCAAAAGAGAAATCTGTGTTTATGGGATTGCCTCATATGCTTGCTCCTGGTTAGCGCTTTGGTCCGTTTTATAACTGCGCATTTGCTGCAAAGCAAATACAGCTTTAGAACCTGACTCATCCGTGGCCGCCGCGGGCGTTCTCGAAAGCAGGCCGCACGACCTGTGGGTCAGGCCAGCACATCCATTGGAATCGCATTCATGTCGGAGAACTCTCTGTTCTCGCCGCCCATCGCCCAGATGAACGAATAGCGTGAGGTGCCGGCGCCGAGGTGGATCGACCAGCTGGGTGAAACCACAGCCTGGCGGTTGCGTACCAGTAAGTGCCTGGTTTCTTGAGGTACCCCGAAACAATGAACGACGATGGCATCTTCCGGCAAGTCGAAGTAGAAGTAGATCTCGGATCTGCGCGGGTGCGTATGAGCCGGCATGGTATTCCAGACACTGCCCTCTTCAAGAGTGGTCAGCCCCATCGTCAGTTGTGATGTTTCCACCTCAGGCGGGCAGATATACTTGCGGATCGTCCGGCAGTTTGCGTTGGCCGCCGATCCGAGCGACGATCTTTCGGCCTCGCCCTCACAAATCCGCCTGGTCCGATAGGCAGCGTGGGCAGGGTAGCTGACAAAATAGAACAGCGCCGGTTTGCGCCCGTCCTCGCTTTCGAAGCGGATTTCCCGGCTGCCGCTGCCTATATAGATGGCGTCCCGTGGCGCCAGGCAAAAGGCAGTTCCATCAACGCGCACAACGCCGGAGCCCCCGATGTTGAAGACCCCGAGTTCCCTTCGCTGTGCAAAAAACTCGGACCTGTGTTCCGGCGGCGCTACCAGCAGAAGCGGTCCCGAACCAGGGACGGCACCGCCCACGGTAGCGCGATCCACCTCTGAGTGGTATAAGATGATTCGATTCTGCTCGAAAAAGCGCGGGAGCAGGAAACTGCTGCGCATCCCCGCCGTATCCATCCTGGCCAATCCTTCGGGATTGGGCGGATGGGGCAGGTGCACGCTCTCCTGCAGTTTCAAGGCTCCTTCGGCCCGGGACGAAAGCGGCGCTGCATTCTCACTCAACGGCGACACCACTGCTCCCCGCGGCCGAGTATCCATGTCAGGATTCCTTCTCACCATGTGAAACCATGTTACTCACATTATGGTTGCCACACTAATCCCGTCATTCACTGATGTCAAGAAAAATAATCGCATTACAAAACAGGGCGTTTAACAATGTGAAACGCGGCCGCCGCTGGAGCTATCGACGGAGGCAGCGGGCGCAGCGAGGGGTGCGCCTGGCCGCGTTCATTTTCGGGTGGTTCCTTGCTGTCCCCGCCTGTCGAACCATGCCTTTACCTGCGCATCCAGCGCCTTCAGGTCAGGCTTGCTTCGGGCCAGTGCCAGAGAATCGCGGTATTCCTGATTCAGATCGCCCAGCGCCGTGCGGGAGCCCACCTGGATGAACATTTGGTGATTCCCACGGGAGATGGCAAGATCCTACGCCACCTGGAGACAATTGTGCAAGCCAGCGTGTTTTCCTGTTGCATCTTTCTCCCCGGTTCTGGCACTCTCACGGCTGCCATCCATCTGCTCTGAAACATGAAGAGAGAATCGAGGAATTCGCTGGGCCCACCTGGGAGATGGCTTCCATGGCGAACTTCACGAAAGCCGTCAAGCAGTCGTACAGACAGGCGCGGGAGCGTTACGCCCGGTTGGGGGTAGACACGGACCGCGCGCTCCAGGTTCTGGCGACGATACCTGTCTCGATTCATTGCTGGCAAGGTGACGACGTCGGCGGTTTCGAACATCACGGCAATGAACCTGGAGGAGGGCTCGCCGTCACGGGCAACTACCCCGGTAAGGCGCGCAACCCCGATGAACTCCGCTGCGACCTGGACATGGCCCTCTCGCTGATCCCGGGGCGGCACAGGCTCAATCTCCATGCCTGTTACGCCGAAACCGGGGGGAAGCGAGTGGATCGCAATGCCCTCGAACCGCGGCATTTCCGCTCCTGGATGGATTGGGCAAAGTCGAGACAGATGGGCATGGACTTCAATCCGACTTACTTCGCCCATCCCAAAGCCGCAGCCGGCTACACGCTGACCCATCAGGACAAGGCCGTCCGGCAGTTCTGGGTCGAGCATGGGATCCGGTGTCGCGAAATCGGCGCAGCCATCGGCAAAGCGCTGGGCACGCCCTGCATAACCAACTTCTGGATTCCGGACGGCTATAAGGACACCCCCGTTGACCGGAAGGCGCCGCGCGAGCGGCTGGCTGAGTCATTGGATGCGATCTTTGCCGAGCCAATCAGCCCGCGATTCAATCGGGATGCCATCGAGCCCAAGCTTTTCGGCATCGGCTCGGAGAGCTATGTCGCCGGCTCGCATGAGTTCTACCTGGGGTACGCGGTCCGCCACAGGAAGTTGCTTTGCCTGGATTCCGGTCACTACCATCCTACCGAAGCGATTTCCGACAAGATCTCCTCCGTCCTCATCTTCCTGGATGAAATCCTGCTGCACGTCAGCCGCGGAGTGCGCTGGGATAGCGACCACGTGGTGACACTGACGGACGAGCTTCAGGCGATCGCGCTGGAACTGGTCCGCGGCGGTTATCTTCGCCGGGTGCATATCGGGCTCGACTACTTCGATGCCAGCATCAACCGTGTAGCCGCCTGGGTGATCGGAACCCGCAGCATGGTCAAGGGCCTGCTGAACGCCCTCCTGGAGCCCACAGAACAACTTCGCCGGCTTGAAATCGACCAGGATTTCACGGCGCGCCTCGCGCTCCTTGAGGAAGTAAAAACTCTGCCTTTCGGTGCCGTCTGGGATTTCTACTGCCTTGCGGCCAATGTTCCCGTGTGTGACGCCTGGCTGTCCGATGTCAGACGCTACGAGGCCGATGTCCTTGCCAGGCGCTGAGTCCGGTTGTTGGAGTGGAATGCCATGCCTGATAACCATCACGAACCCGTTGAAGAATTCGAACGTGAACCGGTGCCGGAATCGGCGCGGCTCGGCATCGGAAGCTTCGTAGGGCAATACGGGGGAGAACACATCGCCGGCACCGAACTGATGCTGGGTCCGCTTTTTCTGGCTTCCGGCGCGAGTGCATTCGACCTCATTGTGGGTTTACTGCTGGGCAATCTGCTCGCCGTCCTGAGCTGGACCTTCATCACCGCTCCGATCGCAACCCGCGCCCGGTTGACCCTTTATTACCAGCTGGAGAAGATCTGCGGCCGGAAGCTTGTCACGCTTTACAATCTGGCCAACGGCGTCATGTTCTGCTTCCTGGCCGGGGCGATGGTCACCGTCTCCGCGACGGCAGCAGGCGTATGGTTCAAGATCAGGATGCCGGGCTTGACTGACCTATATCCCAATAGCCTTGGCTGGATCATCAGTGCTTCTGTGGTTGGGCTGTGCATCGCCCTCGTGGCAGCTTATGGATACAAGTTCGTGGCCCGGTTCGCGAACATCGCAGTACCCTGGATGATACTTGTTTTTGTCGCCTTTGGGGTGATCGGCTTGCGGCAACTGGGCGTTACATCGCTGCGCGACTTCTGGAGCGCGGCACAGACAGTCATCTGGAAAGGGGGCAATCCTCTGCCGGGCCAGGTGAAGTTCACTTTTTGGCATATCACATTCTTTGCCTGGTTCTGCAACATGGCAATGCACATCGGCATGGCAGACCTGTCGGTCTTCCGTTATGCAAAAAAATCCTGGTACGGGATCGCGTCCGCGTCCGGGATGTTCCTTGGCCATTTCATGGCTTGGCTGTCTGCCTCCATTCTGTATGCCGTTCAGCTCAAGGAGAACCCGGCGAACATCGACGTGCTGCCCGGCCCCATGGCATACAAGGCGTGCGGCATTGCCGGAATAATCTGCGTAATCATGGCCGGCTGGACCACGGCAAATCCGACGATTTATCGGGCTGGGCTTGCTTTCCAGTCCATTGTTCCGAAGGCGTCCATATTCAGGGTGACACTGATCACGGGCGTACTTGCCACCATCGCCGGCCTGTTTCCGGCGGTTGCCATGAAGCTGCTGGGCTTCGTGGCCCTTTACGGCATGATACTGATGCCTATGGGCGCAGTTGTCTTCCTGGATTTCTGGGTCTTTAAAAGACTCGGATTGCAGAGCAATTATGCCGAAGTGTCGGGCACACATTTCAACTGGGCGGCCGGTTCCACCTGGCTCTTTACCCTGGGCGTGTGCACATGGCTGGTGCTGCGTGGGGGAGTGCAGATCTTCTTCGTCAGCCTGCCCGGTTGGTTTGTCGCTGCTTTCCTGTACATAGTTTTCAGCAAAATCTATCAGCGGAAGCTTTCTCCCGCGCCCATCCCGTGAAGAGGCACAAACCATGAAAAAGCTGTGTCAATTCGTTTCCGTGCTGGCTCTAGTGACAACGATCCTGCCTCCCGTGCTGTTCTTCGCGGACAGGTTTTCCCTTTCTCAGACCAAGACCTGGATGCTCGTGTCTGCAGCCGCATGGTACCTGAGCGCTCCGCTATGGATGCAGATCAAGCCCAACCAGTGAGAAGCTCCCGACGTTTCTGCGCGTGCATCCGCAGGTCGACTTTCAGAGTCTGACGGCGACCCAGAGGCCGTCGCCGATCGGGACAATGAGGCTTTGCAGCCCGGCTTCATGGGCCATGATCTCGTTGAAGGCGCGGATGGCATCGACCTCCTCGCGCTCCGGATTATTCTCGAACAGCTCACCGAACGCAAAGGCGTTATCCGCCATGATGAGCCCGCCGGCGCGCACGAGGCGCAACCCATGGCGAAGATAGAGCGGGTAGCCCGGCTTGTCGGCGTCGATGAAAATGGCGTCGGCCGAACCTGCTTTGAACTTGGGAAGAACGTCTTTGCCTGCACCCCGGTAGATCTTGATTTTCTCGGCAACATCCGCTTTGCCCACCCAGCGTTCCGCAAAGTCCGCATGCTTCCCCGAGATCTCGATGGTGTGCACATGCCCGCCCGCAGGCAGCGCGCGCGCCATCCAGATCGCAGAGTAACCCGCCAGCGTCCCAACCTCGATGACTTCCCGTGCCCCGATCAGGCGCAACAGAATCTGCATCAGGCTGCCTTGTTCTGATGCAATCCAGATCGGAGGAAGCCCCGCCGCGATCGCCTCACGCTTCAGGGTGCGTAGAAAATCATCCTCCGCTACCGTGTGCTCCGCAATATAACGAGCATAGTCTTCCGACATGAGCTATCGACCTTGGTCGTGAGTCATGAGTGATGAGTGAAAGACAACCGTCCGAAGTGATTAAGTCAGTACTCATCACTGTTCTTTGAGTGGTTCGAACCGGGCTGTAAAGTGACGCAAAAACGGGGTCTGATAGGTAATCCGGTAGCCCGGAAGCGAACCTTTTCGTGCAAAAACGTCCAGGATGATCTCGACCACGTAATCGATGTGGCTCTGGGTATAAACCCGGCGAGGTATGGCGAGACGGACAAGCTCCATGGCCGCGGGAATCTCCTGGCCTGTCTCGGCATCGCGCCGGCCGAACATCACCGACCCGATCTCCACGGATCGGATGCCGCCGGCGCGGTAAAGTTCGCAGCAGAGAGCCTGCCCCGGATAACGGCAAGGGGGGATGTGGGGAAGCATCCCTTTGGCATCAATATAAATCGCATGCCCTCCGGGGGGTTGAACAATGGGAACACCCCGTTCGGCAATGTGGGTGCCGAGGTAGCTTGTCGAGACGATCCTGTAATTGAGATAGTCCTCATGCATGATCTCCCTGAGGCCGACGGAGATCGCGTCCAGGTCCCGCCCCGCCAGCCCCCCGTAGGTGGGGAAACCCTCAGTGAGGATCAGCAACTCCTTCTCCTGCTCGGCGAGTTTGGCGTTGTTGGTACAGAGAAATCCGCCGATGTTGGCCATGCCATCTTTTTTCGCCGACATGGTGCACCCGTCGGCATAGGAGAATATCTCGCGCACGATCTCGGGAATGGGCTTGGACTCGTAACCGGGCTCGCGCAGCTTGATAAAGTAGGCGTTTTCGGCGAAGCGGCAGGCATCAATATAAAGGGGGATACCATGGCTGCGGGCGAGCTCACTCACCTCGCGGATGTTGCGCATCGAGACCGGCTGGCCTCCGCCCGAGTTGTTCGTGATCGTAAGCATCACGAGGGGAATTTTCTCTCTGCCGTACTCCCGGATGACCCCCTTCAGGGCCTCCAGGTCCATATTCCCCTTGAACGGATGGATCAGCGCCGGTTCCCTGCCTTCAGGAATGACGAGATCCACTGCTCTTGCTCCCCGGTACTCGATATTCGCACGCGTGGTGTCAAAATGGGTATTGCTGGGCACGATATCGCCTGGATTGCAGGTCAGACTGAAAAGGATGCGCTCGGCGGCACGCCCCTGGTGCGTAGGAATGATATATGTGAAACCGAAGATGTCCCGCACCGTTTCCTCGAAGTGATACCAGGAGCGACTCCCCGCGTAGGCTTCGTCGCCGTCCATCATGGCCGCCCATTGCCTGGAGCTCATGGCAGCGGTTCCGCTGTCGGTCAGCAAATCGATGAGGACATCCTCGGCAGGAATGAGGAACAGGTTGTAGCCCGCCCGGCGCAGCATCGCCTCGCGCTCCTCGCGAGTCGTCATGCGGATACTCTCGATCACCTTGATCTTGAACGGCTCGATGATTGTCTTCATACTCGCTCCTTATTGTGCGGCACGGGGGATCAGGAAAGCTCGCTCATTTTATCAGGAGTCAGACAAATCCACTAAGCACTGTGGTGCACAAGTACGGCCACGTATTTTTGGGACGCGGATGCAAGACCCGGATCACCAGCCCGCCGAAGATTACAGAATTCTGAGGATGTGCCGGCAGGGCGCTTTCCCATTGTTTTCAGGGGCCTGTAACCGTAAGATCGTTCTCGCCGGAACGTCCGGAGGGAGAGCGTGATAGGCAAGACCATCTCTCATTACAGAATCGTCGAGAAGCTGGGAGGCGGCGGCATGGGCGTCGTCTACCGGGCCGAAGACATCAGGCTCGGGCGAACCGTCGCATGCAAGTTTCTGCCCAAAGAGCTTGCGGGAGACGAGCAGGCGCTGAAGCGCTTTCAGCGCGAGGCTCTCGCCGTGTCGGCCTTGAATCACCCGCACATCTGCACGCTCTACGACATCTGTGATGAGGGGGGCTATCCCTTCATGGTCATGGAGCTCCTCGAGGGCCGTTCGCTCGATCACATCATCGCGGGAGAACCGCTGGGCGTCGACTCCATCCTCGAGATCGGGATTCAGATCGCCGACGCCCTGAACGCCGCTCACGCCAAAGGGATCGTCCATCGGGATATCAAGCCGGCCAATATCTTCGTGACCGCCCAGGGACAGGTCAAGGTTTTGGATTTCGGCCTCGCCAAGGTAGGCATGCCCGATCAACATCGCACAGGGGCGGCACCGGAACGCACGCCACAGCCTGAAGAAGCGCTTTTGACCACACCCGGAATGCCGGTCGGGACCGCAGCCTATATGTCTCCGGAACAAGTGCGCGGGGAGGAGACCGACGCGCGCAGTGATCTCTTCTCGCTGGGCGTCGTGCTCTACGAAATGGCAGCGGGGCGTCCACCGTTCGAGGGTCCGACGTGCGGCGTCATCTTCGAGGCGATTCTGAATCGTACCCCGATCGCCCCACGTGTCTGGAATCCGGCCCTGCCTCCCGCATTGGAGGGGGTGATCCAGAAGGCGTTGGAAAAAGCGCTCGAGGCACGTTATCAGAGTGCGGCCGGCCTGCGCTCCGATCTCAGAAACCTGAAGCTCGAGAGGGACTCCGGAATCTTCACCGCGAGTGTGGCAGCAGCGCCCAAGCGTGCGGATGTCCCGCGCACGCACGCCGGGGACCCGTCGGTCGGGCAATCCGAGGTCGGGCTGGCGGCACCGCGCAAGCCGCGGCGCGCCCTGCGCGTAGCCTTCTGGACGGGGGCGGCCGTGCTCGCGGCGACGGCCGGATACCTGCTGTTTACTGTCAACACCAACTACTTCCCGTGCATCGTAATCAAGGAGTTCCGGGTCGATCCCGAACTGCTGAGTCCCGGCCTGGTCGAATTTGCCGTTAAGAGGACCCTCTCCCAGTTTGAGGAGATTTCGGTCTACGATCAGCGCGAGTTCGAGCAGGTGCTGAGGCTGGAGAAAGCCGCGCTCAAGGGGCAGCCCGAGAAACGCGGCAGCCCTGGAGTCGTGCAGAAGTTTTTGACCCGGTCCGAGTCGGTTCGCGATCCTGCTCTTTCGGTGTCGGGCGAGATCCGCCAATCCATGGGAGCGATTGAGCTGCGAGTGAACCTCACGAACCGCGGCCGGTCCGAATCTTTCACCAACCGCTATCGGGGTGTCGACCCGCTGATCACCAAGGGAGTAGATGACCTGGTCGGGCAAATCCTGAAATCCTATGACGCCCGGTTGGAAGCCGGGATAGAGGCTAACCCGCAAAACTACCGGCCGGCCGTGCTGCTGCTCTCACACATGCTCGACGCCCTGCGCCACTATTGGAAAGGGGCGCTGGCATGGGACCATCTCGATCCGGCATCGGCGGAGAATGAGTTCCGCGCAGCGCTCGGGATCGATCCTACCTTTGCCCTGGCGCGCCTGGGCCTTGCCGAGGTGCGAGTGTTCCAGAATCAGTGGAATACGGCTCAGTGGGAAATCCAGGCTGCCCGCGAGCAGTCCGGCTCCCTGACGGACCTGGATCGGCTGCGCATCGACGCCCTGCTCGCTCGGGTTTCCGGCAAAATCTTCGAGGAGCGCGCGGAGCTGGAAAAGCTCGTCGGCCGCCAGCCGCACCGGGTGGAATACAGATACGAGCTGGCGGAATCCTACTTCCACACTGCCGACGTCGAGGAGGCAATCAACAAGTACTTGGAGGCGCTGGCTCTCGATGACACCTACTTCAAGGCCTATAACCATTTGGGATTGTGCTATTCGTGGAAAGGGGACCATGCGCGCGCACTCCAGGCTTTGACCCAATATCTCAAGATCGATCCCGGCATCAATGCCTACGACAGTCTCGGCGATGTCTATATGATGGCAGGTAACTACGACAAGGCCGAGGAAATGAAGAATAAGGCCGCGAAGGAAGCGGAGAAGATCGGATCAAGCCTGTACTACGTCAAGCGCACCCTGGTCTTCCTGGACATCCTGCGCGGCCGCAACCGCGCTGCGCAGAAAAAGCTCGATGTGCTGCTGAGCCAGAATTTCGCCGACCCGGTGGAAAGGGCCCGCTTCCTCGCCGTCCAGTCGTTCTTCCGCTATCGCATGGGCGAACTGGCTCCCGCACTGCAGGCCTGTGAACAGGGGCTTCTGCTGCTCGACGACGGATTGAGCAGCGACCCGCCGAACGACGAACTCGTGTGGCTCAAGGGGCTGATCGAGCTTGCGCGCAGGAACATGCCTGGCGCCCAGGCGGCGCTGGCCCGCCTGCGCCGGATGCTGGATGCCAGTTCCATCAACGATCGGAACTTCAAGCCCATCTACAAGCACTACCTGCATCTCCTTGCCAGTGTCAGGTCCGACGAAGGGAAGCGGGATGAGGCTCTCCAAGCCATCAGCGATCTGGAGTATGTGAAGGAGAAACTCGGCTACTGGAGCACGCCCTACGATTATGCGTTCATGATGGACAGCGTCGGCCAGATTTACGAAAAGCTGAGTTCCCCACAAAATGCCGAACAATCCTACCGGAACGCGCTCTCCTACAACCCCCAATTCGCGCTCACGCACTTTCATCTGGCCCGGCTGCTGCTCAGAATCGGGAGAAAGGTGGAAGCACGGGATGAGCTCAGGCTGTTTCGCACCCAATGGGCCACGGCCGATGAAGGAGCGCCCGAAATCGTAGCGGCCACGCAGTTGATGAATACCCTGTTACATGCGGATTGACGATCGAAAACACCATGGATTGCCGGCGCGGATCGTTATTCGGCCTTGATTCCCTTCACCCAGAGGTAATAGCAGGGGACACCCAAAGCTATGGTGATCAGTGCCACCGTTGACGCGAAGGGCCGGTTGGTAAAAGCAACGATCATGAGCCCCAGGCTGCTGATCAAGTAGAACACGGGAACTACCGGATATCCCCACACTCTTGCGGCCGATGTATCTCCGATGCCTTTCTTTCGCGCCAGGAAAAGGCCCACGACCGCCAGCCAGGGGAACACACCCAGGGCGAAGCCGACGTAATACATGATCTGCTCGAGAGTCCCGGTGACCACCATGAAAATGGCGATCAGTCCCTGTATCAGAATGGAAATGCCGGGCACGCCATAGCGCGGATGCACCTTGGCAGCCAGCGGCAGGAAGAGCCGATCCTGGGCCATCGCGTAATAGACACGCGGCCCGAGGATGATATAGGCGCTCAAGGAGGAAAGGAGTGCCAGGCCCACGAGCAGCCCCAAAATGTTGCCCGCCCAACTCCCGAAGGCCCTGACGGAGGCTTCCTTAACGACTTCTTCCATGCCCTTCAGCTCCTGATAGGGCACCGACTGCAGAATAAAGAGGTTGACCGCAAGGTACAGAACAATCACGATCCCCGTGCCGACCAGCAGAGAAAGGGGCAAGGATCGCCGCGGCTCCTTCAGCTCGCCGGCGATGTAGGCACTGGCGTTCCATCCGCTGTAGGCGAACATCACCAGCATCATCGCCGTCCCGAATGCGATTCCGCCGGGCGGGTCGCCGTTGCTGAGAGTCAACGCCGGCCCATGCGACCACACCATGATCAATCCAAAAGAGGCGAGGCCGAGGACGATGGCGATTTTGAGGCTCGTCAGCACATTCTGAACGGCTGATCCGAAGCGAACACCGAGATAGTGCACACCCGTGAGCGCCAGGATGATGAGGATGGCGCTCCCCTTTTTGATGAGCGACAATTCCGCGTCCGACAGCGCAGGCAGCCGACTTTGGGCCCCGCTGAAAACATACGCCGAGAAACCGAGGGCGGAAGCGGCGATGGGCGCAGAAAAACCGGCTAGAAAGCTGGTCCAGCCGGTCAGAAATCCCAGCGCCGGGTGGTACAACTTTTTGAGATAGACATATTCGCCCCCCTCTTCGGGCATCCGCGTTGCCAACTCGGCATAACAAAGAGCGCCCGAAAGAGCGATGAATCCGCCGAAGATCCAGCAGCCCAGGACCCATCCGGCTCCGGGGACCTGTGCGGCCACGATCCCCGAGGTGGTGAAAATGCCGGCACCGATCATGTTGGCCACAACGATGCTGGTGGCGGTAAACGGACCGATCTTCCTGGCCACCTGACCCGAGAAAGCCGCACCCTTATTCACTGAAATCATCGCGTCTCCTAAATCTCAACGTGAACAGTAAGGCCTGCCACTGCCATTCATCCCCGCTCTTGCCGGTACCGGGATTCTCCCACTGCGTTCGGGCGGGGTCTATAATATGTAGTGAGTGGGTAAAAGGAAAGGAAGATGCGTATGGTTTCAAGGAAGCAGAAAGCGATCTGTCTGGCAACGGGAGGTACCGCGGCTGCAGCGCTGGTCTGGCTGCGGTACGCCAAATCTGCGGCGGGGGCCCGCAGCTTTCTAGGCGAGGCAGGCGCCAAGGTAAGCAAAACACTCGGCGACCTTCAGAGCGCATTGTCGACGCTCCGGAAGCGGACGGAAGAAGTCGACCGGCTTGTGCATGAGCTCGTGCGGCTCGGCAGCGAACAGAAAGCCAAGGCTGAAGTGGTCATCAATGACGCTCTGAAACGGCTCGGTCAAACGACGGACGTTATCCAGCAGAATCTGACTCAATCCTCGAACGAGATCTCTGCGCTGCTCAAGGATATCCGGTCCGCCGCGCAGCGTTCGGTTTTGTCGAGACCGTCCCGAGCCGCCTGAAAACACGCCCCAGGGATTCCGCGGCAGGCACGGATGCGGATGGCATTGTTCAGGGCGGATCGAGACGAGTCGAATCGCATATTGCAGTGCCGGCCGCCGAATTCCTCAGCAGGCTAGTTTCGGATCTTACCGTCGGCCTTCCAAAGATACAACGTCCGGTCCCTGCCCGAGCGATCCTTGAATTGGTCGACCTTGAGCGGCTCCCAGTCATCCATGTCGAACATGTGTGAGACGATGCGCGCACCGGGTTTGAGCTGCTTGGTCAGGATCGGCCGCAGGCGCGTGTTCGACAAGGGCAGAAGGTAAAGCGTGACCACGGTAGCCTTGGAGTAGTCCGCCGTCGTCGCGTCCTGCTGGATGAACTGGACCAGCTCTTCCACTCCAGCCTTCTTGGCGTTCGCCTTCGACTCGCGAATGCGCTGCGGGTCAATATCGATGCCCACTGCGTGCGCGCCATATTCCTTGGCTGCCGTGATGACAATCCGGCCGTCACCGCAGCCGATATCGTAGACGGTGTCGCCGGCTTTTACCTCCGCGAGCTTCAGCATCCTCTCCACTACATCCTGAGGAGTCGGAACATACGGCGCCAGGATTATTTGACGGCTGGGTGGTTCCGAGGCGCGCGCATGCGGGGAACTCACTCCCGCCAGGACCTTGAAGGAAAGCAGACCAAGACCCAGGAAAAACAAAAGCCATCGTCGCTTCAGCACAGGCTATCTCCTTGCCGGCAATGATTCCCCCGACGGCTCCGCCTCGCTAAGTGGGCGTTCGGCAGATACTCGGCCGGCGGCTTGAGTATTGCCCGATCCGCCGCGCTATGCAAGCCTTGTGCGATCTGGTCATACGACAGATGCGCTTCGGGATCTAACCGGACGCCGCTCCTTCGTCGAACCACACGGGCATGCCGCAGACCACTTCCAGGAGGTGTCTGGCGCAGGCCAGCTTCGGAGCGAGCGGATCGCGCGCGGAGTAGCCGTGTGCACGGATCAGGAGCACTTCGGAGCTTCGCTGTGTTTCCAAATGGCGGATGCGCCGGTCGTGAGCCAGGTCAAAGGCGTTCGCAAGGCGCAGGATTCCGGCCAGGAACATGACCAACCTGCGCTGCTCGTCCGGGAGCCCGGCCAGACGTTTGTGGGCGAGTCGAGGAAGGGCGCCGCGGTGATAGCGGGCCACCAGAGCCGCCAATGGGAAATATTTCGGATCCATTCCGAGCGGTGGATCGAGCTTGCGAATCATGCGGCCGGAGATCCGGTGATGTTTCCTGGTGGCCTGGGCGCGACCGACGTCATGCATGAGCGCCGCCGCCTGCAGGATGGAGCGGGCAACCTCTGCGCTCATCCCGCCAGGGAGCATATCGCCTGCCAGCCCTGCGAACAGCTGCAATGCCAGCATGGCAACATGTCGCGCATGCGTGATATCGGGATCGCGATAGGCCGCCCATTGCTCGATTCCGGCCATGGCGGATAGAGTTACATCACCTCCGGCCGGCAGCCCGGCCCGCCAAGCCCACCACAACGATCCCCGGCCGCACATCTTCTGGCGATAGAGAGTCAGGCGCTGGCCCCGCTCCTGGACGATCCGATCGCGCCAGCGTTGGCGCACCTCGCTGTCTTTGAGCGCTCCGATTTTCAGTGCCGTGCGCCAGAGAACGTAGAGATCGTGGGTTTCACCCAGCAGATCCTGGAGATCTCTCAGGTCTGCATCCCATTCATTCTGGCGGTTCGGCAGAAAGTTCTCGACGGTGTAACGGAACCTCTTCAGCCCGATTCGAAGCCTGTGGAAGGCGACCTGGCTCCGGTTGCGCAGAGCCAGGCGATGAAGTTCATGGGCCTCCTGCCAGCGTTCAAGCGCCAAGTGCTTAAAAGCAAGGCTCGCTGCCGGAATACGTGCTGCCCGGACGCTCAACTGGCTGCTCCACGACAGCCATTTCCTGGCGTCGAATTCCTGAAGGGCGTCGAGTGCAAGTTCTCTCAGGCGCTGCTCCTGGGTCGTCAAATAGCCGGTGAGCATGGCGGCGGCCGCATCCCCGGCGGCGCCGAGACGTTGCACCCAGTCGATCATCACATGAGTGTCACGCAAGTCTCCCAGCCGGTTGAAGAGCCGCTTGCCCTCCTTCTTCATTTCTCTCCAACCGGGGTGGGGATCAAATGTCATGAATCCATCGGCCATGGAGCGGCAGCGGCGCAGCGCGACACGCAGGTCATGAACGGCGCCCGCATCAAAGTCGCGGGCGGCCCGCGTGCACTCCGCGACGGCGCGCAGCATCCAGAACCTCAGTCCGATCCGTCCCCGCTGTGCCATACAAAGACCTCGCAGCAGCCCACCTCGAGGACAACTCGAAGGCGGGTGTTCAGTGAAGAGGCGGAAAAGCTGATCGGTCAAACATAGTCCGCGGGAAACCACCACGAAAAACACGAGGACCGTCTTCATGTTTTTCGCGGTTACCTACCCAGGGCGGCACTATTCCAGAGAGCCGACTTCCTTTTCAACCTGCTCCAGGATCTCGCAGTACTTGACCAGTTCTTTCATGGTGTTGTGGTCCGGGAACAGCGGCCGGTCTTCCTCGAGGTGGGGAACATGCCGGCGCACGATCTCCAGAGCCTTCCTGACACCGCGCCCCGGCGTGAATTCGCGGAAGTCCAGCGCCTGGGAGGCAGCCATGAACTCGATCCCGAGCACGCCGTACGCATTGTCCAGGATCTGGGCGTTTTTTATTGCCGTGTTCATGCCCATGGAGACGAAATCCTCCTGGTCGGCAGCCGCAGGGATCGAACAGATGGAAGCGGGCGCGGAGAGAATGCGCTGCTCGACGATGAGTGAGTCGGCCGTGTACTGACTGAGCATATAGCCGGAGAACATCCCTGCACCTTTGGAAAGGAATGCCGGCAAGCCTACGCTCAGCGCCGGGTTGGTGAGACGGTTCAGACGCCGTTCCGAGAGCACACAGACCATGGTCACGGCAGCCCCGATCAGATCCATGGGGAGTGAAACCGGTGTGCCCTGGAAATTGGCCCCAGTCAGGGTAAGCTTTGCCTCGGGCAGAAAAATCGGATTGTCGCCCACGCCGTTGAGCTCGATCTCGACCTGCTTGACCGCATAGGCAACAGCATCGTGCGCCGCCCCTATCACCTGGGGGGTCGATCTCATGGAGTAGGCATCCTGGACCTTGGTCTTGATCCTGCCCGCCAGCAGGTCGCTTTCCTGGATGCACTTCATGATGGCCCTGGCACTTCGCACCGCCCCGGGGAAGCCGCGCAATTGATGCAGCCTCACATCGTAGGGCTTCAGGTTGGCGATGAGCGCTTCCAGCGTCATCGAGCATGCGATCTCCGCCTGCTTCAGCCAGCGGTTGATGTCGTACAGATGAATGGCGCTCATCGCGGTCAGCAGGTTGGAGCCGTTGATGGTAGCGAGGCCGTCCCGCGCCTGCAGCCCCGGAACGGCGATGCCGGCGCGTTCGAGGGCCGCCCGTCCCGGCAGACGCTCGCCCCGGTAGAATGCCTCGCCCTCGCCCATCATCAGCAGCGCCAGCTGTGCCATGGGCGCAAGATCTCCACAGGCTCCGACCGAGCCTTTTTGGCAGACTACCGGCGTCACACCCCGGTTGAGCATCTGCACCAACGTCATCGTGATTTCCGGGCGGCCGCCTGAATTGCCGTGAGCATGCACGTTGATCCTGCCGGCCATGGCCCCACGCACATATTCGATGGGCGCCGGTTCCCCGATGCCGGCGGCATGGTTGTAAATCAGGTACTTCTGGAACTGCTGCACCTGGTCGTCGTTCAAGACCACTTCGGAAAACTCGCCGATGCCGGTGTTGACTCCGTACATGATTTCGTGGGCACGAATCTTATCCTCGAGCATCGCCCGGCAGACCTTGATGCGCTCCACAGCAGCCTGGTCCAGTTCGACCTCTTCGCCATATCTCGCGGTGCGGACGAGCTTTTCGATGGTCAATGAGGATCCATCCAGGATAATAGCCATGGTTCTTTCCTTTCCCGTTATGAGGTCCGGGGTATTTGTAGCCGGGTGGGGACGGCAGTACAAGAAGAAAAACCACGAAATCCACGAATCACACGCCGGTTTTCGTGTTCTTCGTGGATTTCGCGGTCATGTCTCGAGCAGGGGGACTTTCACACCTCAGAAGCCGGCGGGCTTTCCTCCCAGGTAGAAACGGGCGCTGAAGAACACTTCGTCCTTCGGCCCCGGCTGATAGGAGTTGCCATCCATATCCGGCTCAGTAAAGGCGATATAATACTTCCTAAAGGCATTGCGGGCAGAGACCATGATCTCGCCGCTCACCTTGTCGCTGTTCCAGCGAAATCCCAGCCTCGGATTGAAGAGTGCATAACCCCATGCATAGCCCACGTTGGACGGATCCACATAGGCGCGGCTCACCATGTCTTCCCCAAACCCGACAAACAGCCGGGAACGGTAGGTATATTCCACGTCCACGTAAGCCTGGTTGCGCGGAGAGTTCGGCATCCAGACATTGTAGAAGGTAGACAAAGTATTGCCGAGCTGGGCCTGCGCGCTTTCATATTTGAAATCGGAGTACGTGTAATTGAGCCGCACGACCAGCGAATCCATCGGATACCACGAGGCAGCCGTCTCCAGGCCGTACCTGCGACTATTGCCCGCATTCTGGTAGAAGGTTTCCAGCGGGCGGCTGGCTATGCGATAGCGGCCGAAATCGTGCTTGGTGCCCAGATGGAAGAAAGCCACATCATAGTAAAAACGCTTCGTGGCATTGCCGCGAATGCCGATCTCCTCTCCCAAGGAGGTGGCCGGTACCAGATTGGTGTTGAATCCGCCCAGATGAGCGGGATTGTTCGCCAATTCCTCGGTGGCAGGCGGCAGAAAGCCTTGCCCAAAACTCGTATACAGGCCCACGCTCGACTTGGGATTCCAGGAGAGGCCGACGCGCCCCGTGGCCTTTTTAAAATCGGCGGATCCCGAAAGATCGACACCGCCTGTTTTCATATTGTCGGTCAGATCATTGTGAATGAGGTCGCCGCGCACGTCGAACAGCAGGTTCACCTTGGGGCCGAATTCGATGCGGTCCAGGGCATAGATACCGACACCACGCTGGTAGATGTCGCCATCTGAAGCCTTTGCCCCTTCGAGCGCCCCGCCGAGGTTGATATTGCGGTAGTCCCAAATCGTCTGCCAATCCATGTCGGATCCGAGTGTGAAGTGGTTCTTCAGATCACCTTGACCGCTGTGGATCGTATACTGAATGATAGCGCCAGGTGTGTTGTAGGTACGGTGCTGGACAGAAGAAGGGACTGACTCGCGCCAGGCCGTGTTGCGATAATAAACGCTGAAGGACAAATCCTGATTGCCGGCAACCTGGAACTGACCCGTAAGGCCTGTGGTAACTCGGCGCGTGCGCTGGTACTCGTTAAAGGTCAGGGCATCCGGATTTGGCTGCCGCGGGTTGTCCAGTTGGGCGAGATTCAGTCCTTCGGCATTCTCATTGAAGAAATTGGTGCCTCCGACAATTGCCGTCAGGCGCCCGGACTTGCCGAGTTTCCAGCTGAACTTGCTGTAGAGGTTAAGGGCCCGAAAGGCCGTGTGCACCCGATAGCCGTCTCCTGCGGTATTTGAAGCGGAGATCCGGTAATTCATGTCGCCTTTGGTGCCCCCCACCTCCGAAAACACCTTGTAGAAATCATAAGTTCCGTAGGTGAACGATCCATCGCCGGAAACAGGCTTCGTGCCGCCGTCGCGCGTTGCGATATCGATCACGCCCCCGGCGGCGCCGCCGCCGTACAATGCCGACGCGGGTCCCCTGAAGATCCCAATATGCTGGACCGCGGACCAGTCGACATCGAAAAGGTCCGGTGCAAATCCGGTCGGATCATTGAGTGGCAGGCCATCAAGGAGGACCTTGATGCCGCGGATGCCTCGTTCGGTCAGTAGCCCCTGCCCACGGATGGACAGGTGCACACGCTCGCCGTCCGCCTGGTTGTCGACTTTGACCCCTGGAACAGTCTTGAGCGCTTCCTCGGCCGCAATCCCGCGCGGCATGCCTTTCAGAATCTCCGCAGGTATCACGGTTGTGGCTGCGGGTGTTTCGTTAAGGGGGATTTCGATGCGTGGCGCCGTGACTACAACGACCTCATTCGCGCCTTGAACTTGGCCGGCAGGCTTCTGCTGGCCGGTAGTCCCCTGCCCCTGCGCCGGTTTATCAGTCCCTCGTTGGGGCATGGACCATAGACTGCCAGGGCCGACGCACAGGATGACTAGAACAACGCCGGCAAGAAAGGGAAAGTAATGCGCATTTGATGATTTTTTGAATCGTGGGTTTTCGATGCGGTACATCTGAGTCCTCCGTAAGCACGCTGGCACGCCAAATAGGGCAGGGGCATCCTCACGAGATTGCCCCTCATCGCCGACATCAGATCAACCGCGATGTTAGAGGGTCACGTGAACTACTACCAGCGTTCGTAATTGAAAGGCACGGCCAGGCAAGCCGGCTCAGAAGTCACAGGACCGATTCATGGGAAAAAACCCGGCCCTATGTCGCGACTTGGAGGCCAGGGAAGTACTGCAGCTGATTATTGAAGGGCGGAAACGACACATTCCATCACAGCGTGAATTGCGGCCAGGAAGCTGGGACTGGAAACCATGAGGACGGCAGCGAGCAAGAGTCCGGAGAGGCCGGCGCCGATGGCGAGGTTGGGGCCATGATTTCCCGTTCTCGTCAGGCAATTGGGGTGGGCGGCCAGATGAGTCAGACGCAGCACTCGCGAACGGATATTGCCTGAATCTTGCGCAATGAGAGCCGCGCCCGCAAGCATGACGGGCGAGGAGCCTCTGGGCACCAGGCGCGCAACTTTTACCAGGGCCGAAGCGAGATCGAGTGCCACAGACGGTCCACTCCTGGCCGCATGCTCATCAGCAGCCAGTTCGGCTGCCCCAAACCACGCGCGGTCGAGACACCGTCCCAAGGGAACAGCGGTCAGATAATTCCGACACGCCCGCAGCAAGCCTCGTTTGACATTGTCCCACGCACCCAGATGCGCCTCTTCATGCGCTATCGCCGCTGAGATTTCTTCTCCATTGAGCGAGCAAAATATCTGGTCGGCGATAAACAACTTCGGTCGCCACACACCCACGATCGCAATGAGAGGGAATTGGTGCTGAAGGCGGAAAACAGGGATAGCAACCTCCTCGATCCGAACGGGCTCGGCATGCCGCATCCAGTCTCGAACCAGCCGGCGGGTTGCGATATACGTCGCACATGCGCGCCAGAGCGTGCAGCCGATCCCGTAGAGCGATACTGCAGCCACCAGGCCAAGCTTTGCAGTGACAATCTCTCCGGTATGCCGAGGTTCATTGGCCAGGTATGCCGGTATGAAGATGCCGCCGACACAAAGGAGCGCCGCGAGGGAGGGACCGATACGCAAGAGGAACAGGAATTGTGCGCGGGTCGAGGCCTTCCAGGTTTCCGCGGCCCGCGAGCTCAGTCGCCAAAGCACGACTGCCAGCGCCGAGGCGAGGCTGGTGAGCACCAGCACTCCTGCAAGCGACAGGCAAATGCCCAGCATCTCGTACATGTGTCCCTCAGTGGCTGCGCCGCAACTCTTCCTTCTTTTCCCTGATGAGGCGGTCGAGCGCGTCCAGAAAGGTGCGGTCGTGCTCGCTCACCGCGTCCACGATGCAAGCCAGCAAAGGCTCGACGCCATCTTCCGCGCGACCGATCAGCCCCGCGATCAGATCCCTCGCAATACCCTGCTCGAATTCGAGAGGTGAGACTCGTGGCGTGTAGATGAACGCGCGCCCTTGTTTGCGCCGGTCGAGCACCCCTTTCCGGTAAAGGCGGTGCAGCGTGGTCATCAGCGTTGTATAGGCGATGCGCTCCTCAAAAGCCTGAAAAACATCGCGCACGCTGATTTCGCCGCGCTGCCAGGTCAGGTTCATGACCTCGCGCTCGAGCTTGCCAAGCGCCACGCCCACAACCTCGCGCGGCCGTTTGAATCCTCGCAACGTAAATGCAGGTATCTTCATGCTCAATCTCAATATTCCCAAATCCTGCCGCAGAGATCGCAGAAATCGCGGGAAAAAGCAAGCAAAATTCATAATAGCCCCCAGGCACACATACACTGCCACGGGCCTCCGCGGCTCCACGCAGAGCGGTAGCGGAGCACGCAACGCCTCGATCGCCTCCGTTTCGAACCCTCTGCGCGCTTTGCGCCCATCCGCGCCCTCCGCGTCAGTCTCCTGCTTTTCATTAGTGTTTTCGAAGCAGCCTGTCATGCGCCGGGGCGCACCCTGCGACGCATGAAAAGCTCATGTTATCCGGTTGGTGAACGTCGGAATCGGCATCGGGATCGCAATCGCTATCGAGGTCGCTATCGGCTTTTGCCGGCTAAGAGTTCCGATTGCGATGGCGATTGCGATGGCGATTGCGATTCCGATACCGATTTGTCTGTTTTCGGAACAGGGGGTGCGGTCAGATCCTTCTGATTTCCCTCTGCTCATTTGCCCAGGGCCGTTGCGAAACCAGCTCGCCTATGACGGCGACGGCGCGTTCAACATCCGACCGCGTAATGCCGCGATAGGTCACAAAACGTATGATCGTCTCCATGCCCGGCAGTCCTCTGATGCCGCGCACATCGAGATGGCGGGCGAAGGTTGCAGCATCCATGCTGAGACCCCTTACATCGACGTTGACGATATCGGTTTGGACGGCTTCCAGATTGATCGAGAGCCCCGGAATGGAGGCAAGACCACCGGCCAGGATGCGCGCGTTCTCATGGTCCTCGGCCAGCCTGGCGACCATGGTGCGCAGGGCAACGAGGCCCGGTGCGGCAATGATGCCGGCCTGGCGCATCGCTCCGCCGAGGGCGCGCCGGATTTTGCGCGCGCGTTCGACGAAGGGCCGGCTCCCGGCAAGCAAGGACCCGACCGGCGCAGAGAGTCCTTTCGACAGGCAAAAGCTGACCGAGTCCACCGACCGCGTGAGCGCGCGCGCGTCGATCTGGAGCGCGACCGCCGCGTTGAATATGCGCGCGCCATCGAGATGCACCGGCAGGCCGTGCGCGTGAGCGATCTCGCAGCAGACGTCGGTGTGCTCGGGTGAGATGACCGTGCCGCCTGCGGTATTGTGGGTGTTCTCCAGGCAGACCAATCCGCGGGATGGAAAACCGGCACCCGCACGGCGAGCGGCAAGCCGCAGCGGCTCCGGCAGCATGGCGCCCAGCCGCCCGGGGACGGGAAGGACCAGCAGCCCGCATGCGGCCGCGATGCCTCCGAATTCCAATCCGTAGAGGTGCGCACTCTGCTCGACAACGGCCGCCCCTCCGGGCTCGGTGTGCGTGCGCATCGCAATCAGGTTGGACATGGTGCCGCTGACCGTCAGAAGCGCAGCTTCCTTTCCCAGCATGCCGGCGGCGAGGGCCTCCAATTCAAGAACGGTCGGATCACCGTCCCGGGAATCGTCGCCGAGTTTCGCGCTCATTATGCTGCGAATCATCTCTTCCGTAGGCATGCTCAACGTGTCGCTGCGCAGATCAATCACATCCTTTTTCACCAGGTCCTCCATGAATGGGTATGCTGTTACTGCTCCCGGCACAGGTCAAGAAACTCGATGATTTTTGAGATGTTCCAGACGGCGGCCTTGACCGTGATATCCAGCGCCTCCGCGATTTCAATCGCCGACTTTCCCTCCGCCATCAGACGCAAGACCGCCCTTTCCTGAGCTGAAAGCGCATCGGAAATCTCGGGCTTGACTGTTCCGTTGACCAGGGAGCGCAGCATGTCCTTGACAACGATCGGAGTAACGTAATGCCGGCCTTTGAGAACCACCTGAATCGCCTGGATCAACTCCGTAGCCGCCGAACGCTTCAGGACATAGCCGGCTCCGCCGGCATGGAACGCTTCGATCGCATACATCGGGTCCGCGTGCATGGTCAGAAAGATGATCTTGGATTCAGGCACCAGAGACCTCAGTTGGCGTGCCGCCTCCAGACCGTTCATGATGGGCATCGAGATGTCCAGCAGGATGAGGTCCGGCTTAAGATCCTGCGCGGCCCGTACGGCCGCCCGACCATCTTCAACAGCACCCACGACCTCGCTCTGGCCTTGCAGCAGGCGTTGCAAGCCTTCGAGCATCAGACGATGATCGTCGGCCAGAAGGATACGGGGGCGCGTCATGAGGCGGCCTCACTGAGGGAAATGGAAACAGACAAAGCCGGGCTCAGGGGACATCGCACGGGCCGACTCTTGGCAACTCGCCTGGATATTCCATTTGACATGAGAATTCCAATCTTAAAAAAGTGTTTGCTCAGACCATTAAAATGGCCCGCTCTGTCGGCGGCGCAGAGGAACAATCGCGCCTGCAGGAAAAACTCTCAAACAGAACTCTGAAATTTAGTATTACCCACCGGCTACTCTTACTCAAGTGCGAGTTTGGGAGTGCGGATACTCCAGGTATAAATATCTTCTCTGCCGGGCCGGGAGCCCGGGCAGGTCCCACAAATGCCCCGGATCAGCTGCTCTCAATGGCAGGTTTCCTGCTGGCGCGGGCCGCGTTGCTCAGACATCACGATGCCAGCGCGCGGTCGCGAACTTGTCCTCGGGCGCATACTTCAAGTCCAGAGTGCCCCCGAAATCCCGCTGGATCGCCTTGCCGATTCTGGCGATCAGGTGCTCGGTGGTTGCGGACACGACAATTCGGCTCTTGCCCTCCTTGATGCTGATGATGCGTTCCAGAGGACGTTCGCCCAAGGTGTTCTTCCCCACGTTGCGGATGCGATTCAGCAACTCTTGCCGGTGGCTCACGGTGAAGCTCCCGCCCAGTTCAACCACGCCGCCGGCATGGCCGCCCCGAATCTGAAGGCATGCAGGGCAGAGTTTCGTCTGCCCGGCGTGCCCGGCATCAGGAGCTTTCCATTTCCAGACCCCCTCATGGAACAGGAGCCCGCACTCCGGGCATCTGGTATCGGAGGGATACTTCTCCGGACGCCCGTAGGGGTTTTCGAGATCAACGCGCTTGTCCAGGCGGAACGTGTCGCTCACCCGAAACCGTTTTGCCATGCTATCTCTCCCCGGCTATACAGCCGCTTGAATTCGGTCGACACGACAGCCCTGGCGCGCCCGCGCGCCGCCTTCTGGCGAACCTGTACGTAAGAGAAGCATCACCGGCAGCGAGACCGGAAGGAGGAAAAGCACCCATGTCGACCCACAGGTTGTTTGTTTCTATGCTATACCCCTTTCGTTGTTCCTTCCAGCCCCAAGATAGGCTCGACGACAGGGCCGGGGATTCGTCCCGCTTGGTCTGTTTGACCCAAGGCCGGATTGGAGCCGATAGCGGCCAGCCGCGATCGCGAACTACGGCCACCCGGCCTGCATTCTCACGCAAGCAAGCCGGAAGCGCAGGATCGACAAGGAGGTGGATTTGCGCTATGTTTTCCCTTCCTTTTCGCTTCGCCTTGTACATGGGGGTGTCGCCAATCATGAAAAAATCGCAGTCGAAATTCGCGCTGGCCGCGGCGCCGGCTTTGTTGCTCGCGGGCTTCGTTTTTACGGGGGCGCGCAGTGGAGCCCAATCCCCTGCGGAAGACCTGATCAAGGGCCCTTTGGTTCAAAACGTGCAGAAGGATCGGGCCACGCTGACATGGGTAACCCGGAAGTCCGCAGGGCAATATAGCAAGGAGAGCGGCGGTCCGCAGGTTCCCATCAGCGAGGAGATCTATCATCAGCTGGAGCTGACAAAGCTCGAGCCCGGCACCCGCTACCAGTACAGTTTGAGCCCGTACGGGACCGATGCCTCGGGAACGTTCTGCACCGCTCCGTCGTCGAATGAGACTCCCTTCGATTTCGTCATCTTCGGAGACACGCGGACGGGCCATGAAGTTCACAGGAAGATCGTGGCGAAGATCATTAAGGATCAGCCGGCCTTTGTAGTGCACACCGGCGATCTGGTTGACAACGGAAATCAAGCCGGGCTCTGGGACACGTTTTTCGAAATTGAAAAGGACCTCCTGCGCAATATCCCGTTTTACCCAACGCCCGGAAATCACGAACAAAACACGCCGGTCTTCTTCAAGTACTTCGCATTTTCCAACGACGACGGGCACCATTATTCTTTCGATTGGGGAGGCACCCACTTTGCGGCAATCGATTCCAACGAAATCGGGAAGAACTCACAGGAACGCACCGCGTTTCGCCAGGAACAATTGGACTGGCTGCAGGGTGACCTCGCCCGCAACAGCAACCCGCTCGTTTTCGTGTGGTTGCACCACCCGGTATTTTCAGGCGTCGCGGATCGCAAGGCGGCCTCGGCCAGGCTGGCTGCAGTGCTGGAGCCGGTGTTGTTGAAAGGCAGAGCAGCGGCCGTATTCGGCGGCCATGACCACAACTATCAACATCACGTGCATGCCGGGATCGACTACGTGGTGAGCGGTGGTGGAGGCGCACCCCTCTATAATCTGAGCCCCACGCCCGAGACCATGGTGAAAGGCGTCGTGGCGGACAACTATGTGCGTGTCCATGTCAAGGGAACAACCGCACAGTTCGAAGCCGTCGATCTGGACGGGAAGGTCCTTGATTCGTTTGAGGTGAAAGCTCGAGCGGCAAAATAGGGCAACGAAACACACGAAAGCGGTTTCGGCCGTTTCGTGTGTTTCGTGGTTTGAAGGGTTATTTCTGAAACATGACTTTACCTCCCACGATCGTGTACTTCACGACGGTCGTAGGGATTTCATCCTCAGGCAGGGTCAGGATGTCTTTGGAGAGAACGGTGATGTCCGCCAGTTTTCCAGGGGTCAGCGAGCCCTTGCTGTTCTCCTCGAACCCGGAATATGCCGCGTTCAGAGTGTAGGATTTCAGCGCCTCTTCCCTGCTCATGCGCTGATCCGGATAAAACACGGTCCCATCTTTGAGTTTGCGTGAGACTGACGCATAGTAGCATGCAATCGGGTTCACATCCTCCACCGGAGCATCGGTCCCGTTGCTGACAACCGCACCTGATTTCATGAGCTTCTGCCAGACATAGGCTCCTTCCCCCGCGCGTTTGGCGCCGAGGCGGGCCAGGACGTAAGGTGCATCGGAAGTGCAGTGGATGGCCTGCATGGCCGCGATCACTCCCAGAGCTCCGAACCGCGGGATGTCGGCGGCGTTCAGATGCTGGGCATGCTCGATGCGCCAGCGCAGATCCTTCCTGTCCGGATGAGCCTTGAAGGCCGCTTCGTATACGTTCAGGGCTTCACGGTTGGCGCGATCGCCGATGGCGTGGGTGCAGAGTTGAAGGCCGTTTTCGATCGCCAGGCGGGCGGTCTCGGTGAGATTCTCGGCCGTGTAGGTGTTCAGGCCGGTGCTGGAAGGGAGATCCGCATAGGGTTCGAGCAACCAGGCCGTGCGCGACCCAAGTGCGCCATCCATGAGGCGCTTGATCGAGCGCACGGTGAGGCGCTTGTCACCGTAGTCGATGAGCTTGTACTTCGCGAGGTTCAGCTCGAGGCTCTTGTTATCTTCTTGAATCATCACCCAGAGTCTCAGGCGGAGGTTCCCCTCGTCCGCGAGTTTCCTGTACAGATCGATGGTCTGGAAAGACTGGCCGGCATCATAGAATGTGGTGATCCCCTTGGACAGGCAATCCTGACTGGCGAACTCCACCACCTTACGGGCTTCGGCTTCGACTTCCGCCGGAGTGCGTTTGCTGCGCGCCTCCTCCAGTGTCTTTTCCAGCAGCCCTGCGGCCCTCTCGCGGAAAACACCGACGGGATTTCCTCTGGCATCATGAAGGATATCGCCGCCCGGAGGGTTGGGAGTGCGCCGGGTGATGCCCGCAAGTTCCATGGCCTTGGCGTTGGCTAAGGTGGCGTGCCCGCTGGCGTGAACCAGGAGCACCGGATTGTCGGGCGAAACCTTGCTGAGCGCATCGTGGACGGGAAATTTTTCCACATTGGGCGACGGTGTCTTATCCCATTTCTCTTGGTGCCAACCCCGTCCCAGGATGTATGCGCCCGGCTTCGCTTGCTTGGCAGCGTCGGCTACCATGGCAACGATCTCATCCCAGTTTGCAGCGCGCGTGAGATCCAGCTCCATCTTGGTTTCGCCCAAGCTCGTGAAGTGACCGTGGCTTTCGATCAAACCCGGGATCGCCAGCATGCCGGCGAGGTCGATTTTTTCCGTTGCCGGGCCAATATAGGGGAGTATCTCTTCCTCAGTTCCAACGGCGGCAATAATGCCCCCGCGGATTGCGATCGCGCGCGCCTCGGGCCTTGCCGGATCGACGGTTACGACCCTGCCGTTGTGCAAAACCATGTCGGCAGGCTCTACCCCGGGCTTGCAGGCAGATATCAGGACCGTCAGAGAAAGACCGGCCAAAAGGAGCATGCATCCTCTCATAGCACTTACCTCCGGATGAAAGTTGCTTGTGGCAGGTATCTTACCGCAACCCGCCCCCGTGACCTCAAGAATTTGAGTCGTGATTGAGGGGTGAGGGGACCGAAGTCTTTCACTCATCACCCATCACTCTGTCGCTGTCAGCCTTCGTGACGGAGAAAGATTGCGGCGAGGGGCGGGAGAGTGAGCAGGAGACTCTGCGGCCGGCCATGCGCGATGGTGGATGTGGTCGTTTGGCCTCCAAGATTGCCATGCCCACTTCCGCCATAGATGGCCGCATCGCTGTTCATGATCTCACGCCAGAATCCCGGGTGCGGTGCGCCGACCCGGTAGTCCTGCCACGGCACGGGAGTGAAGTTGCAGACCACCATGATCGTGCGGCTCTCAGCTGCTTTGCGCAAAAAAATGAGCACGCTCTTATCGGCATCGTGGCAATCGATCCATTCGAACCCGTCGGGATGGCTGTCGAGCCTGAAAAGGGCGGGCTCGCTCCGATAGAGTTGATTAAGATCAGCAACGCATTTCTGCACCCCAAGATGCGGAGGATACTGCAGAAGGTGCCAATCCAGGCTCCGGTCGTGTCCCCATTCATCCCGCTGCGCGAATTCCGCCCCCATAAAAAGAAGCTTCTTACCGGGTTGTGCGTACATGTACGCCAGCAAAAGGCGCAGGTTCGCGAACTTGCGCCAGTCGTCACCGGGCATCTTGGCGAGCAGTGACCCCTTGCCGTGCACCACTTCGTCATGGGAGAGCGGCAGGACGAAATTCTCGCTGAAGGCGTAAATCCCGCGAAATGTCAGCTGATCGTGGTGATAGCGGCGGAAGACGGAATCGCGGGACATGTAGTCCAGCGTATCGTGCATCCAGCCCATGTCCCATTTGAGGCCAAATCCCAGACCCCCGACATAGGTCGGCCTCGAAACCATGGTCCACGCGGTTGATTCCTCGGCGATGGTCTGAACGTCAGGGTAGTTCTTGTAGATCTGTTCATTCAGGGTGCGCAGAAACCGGATCGCTTCAAGATTCTCCCGGCCTCCGAACTCGTTGGCGATCCACTCGCCTGGCTGTCTTGAGTAATCGAGGTAAAGCATCGAAGCAACCGCATCCACGCGAAGCGCGTCCACATGATACTTGTCGAGCCAGAAAAGAGCGCTGCTGATGAGGAAACTGCACACCTCATTGCGGCCGTAGTTGAAGACGAACGTATTCCAGTCCCGGTGTATACCCTGACGTGGATCGGAATGCTCGTAGAGATGCGTCCCGTCGAAATAGGCCAGCCCGTGCTCGTCTGAGGGGAAATGGGACGGTACCCAATCCATGATGACTCCGATATTGTTCTGGTGCAGACAGTCGATCAGCCACATCAGGTCCTGGGGCTCCCCGTATCGCCGCGTCGGGGCGAAATAGGATGTGGTTTGATAACCCCATGAGCCGTAAAAGGGATGTTCCATCACCGGAAGCAGCTCCACATGGGTGAATCCCATTTTCTTCACATACTCGACGAGATCCAGTGCAAGCTCCCGATAGGACAGCGATCGGTGCTGCTCTTCGATGCTGCGCCGCCAGGAGCCGAGATGGACTTCATAAATGGAGAAGGGGCGGTCGAGCGCCTGCTTGGCGCCCCGGTTCGCCATCCAATCCGCGTCGTTCCAGGAATATGTCAAATCCCATACCACCGAGGCGGTCCCGGGCGGCATTTCGGTCGCGTTGGCGAAAGGGTCGGCCTTGTTTACACGGTAGAGGTGGTAGCGAGACTCGATGCGATATTTGTAGAGCGTCCCTTTGTTCACTCCAGGGACAAAGGCCTCCCAGATCCCCGAATGCCCTTGGTGGGAGAGTGGAACGGAAGTCCGATCCCAACCGTTGAAGTCACCGACGACCGACACATACTGCGCATTTGGAGCCCATACCGCAAAATAACTCCCCTCCACGCCACCGAGCCGGCACAGATGAGAACCGAGCTTGTTGTAAAGCCGGTAGTGCGTGCCTTCGTTGAACATGTACAGATCATCGGCTGTGAGCAGGCTGTGTTGTCCGATCATCGACACTCCTCTTGGAAACGTTTGCCGCCGGCAGGAAGCCCCGACCGAGGGCAGCGCTCAGACAACTGTACCAGAAGTAAGCGGGGAATATGAAAGCCAGAACCAAAAGTCAAACCGGATATTGTGGTCTGACGGCATCTGAGAGGCTTTGCCGGGTACTGGACGTGAAAGAAAAAAGACACTTCAAGACCGCCGCTGGGGATTGTCAAAGCACGCGCATGTCAGGAGTGGAGGTTCTTGCGGTCTTATTTAGGTTCCGATGGCAGAGAAATCTCGATGGAGGCGCTGGTCTCGGAGTCGCCGGCGGTACTCAGCTTACCTCCGCATGCGGCGACCAGCGGCTCCAACGCCGAAGTTTCCGCAAGAGGTTGAACGCTGCTTCCCGAAGCTGTAACGGCCAACAGAATAAGGAGTCCGGTTCCGGGAGCCGCGTCAGAAGCGGAGAGTGCGGTTTCCACCATGACCGTGCCCCCTAACGGCAACGAATCGCGCGCCTGCTTCACCATCCCAATGAGCAGCTGCTCGACCAGAGCCCTGGGGGCGAGGATACGCGGCAGACGTGGAGACAGGATCGTGAGCAGCTCAACACTTTCGCCGGCCTGGCGGCGTAACGTCCCTGTCATCTGTGTCACCGCCAGGTTGAGGTCGAGCGCCTCCTGCGGGGAGCCGAGATTCAGCAAGCGGCGTGCGAGTTTGCCCGCCTGGTTTGCGATCTCCACAAGGCGCAGGGCGCGCATGCGGCGCGGGTCGTTCTGGTCCAGGCATTCCATGAGCATCTTGCCGCAGTCGGTTACAGGCTGCACCAGTTCGGAGAGGGTCTGTGCCGCCGCGGTGGCTAGATCTGTGACCGGCTCCGTCCGTTGCCGGGCTTCCGCAGCCCGAAGCGCGCGTTCGAGCGCCAGGCGTGCTGCACGTTGCCCCTCGAGCTCCTGGCGCAACGCCTCAATTTCCGCCCGCCCGGGCTGTTGTTCCTCCGCCAGCCTGGCCAGCCGTGCTTCCGCGGCCCGGAGTGCGTCTTCGAGCGCCAGCCGTGCGGTCCTCTGGCGATCCAGTTCTTCGCGCATGGTCTGCCACTCCGCCTGTTCCGCGCGCTGCTCGTCCAGAAGCCCAATCTGCCGGGCTTCGGAGGCGCGCAGCGTATCTTCCATGGCCACCCGCGCGGCACGCTGATGCTCCAGTTCCTCCTGCAACTTCGCGCGATCGGCCCGTTCCGACTGCTGCTCCGCGAGAAATCGGGTCAGGCTTTCTTCCGACACAGCCAGTGCTTTCTCCAACATCACGATCTTCGTCTCAATCTCGCGTTGCTGCCGCTTCAGTTCCTGGCGCTCTTTGTCCCAGGCTGACGTTTCGACATGTTTGAGATCCTCGAGTTCCGCCAGGCGTGCCTGCACTGCATGAAGGTCCTTTGCCAAGGCGGCTCGTGTTGTCTCTGCTGCTTCGTGCCGGCGCACCAACTCCTGTCGCGCCGCCTCCCAGCCTGCCCGCTCGACCTGCGCCTGTGCCAGAATCTCGCCGTGCCGTGCCTGAAGTCTATGCAGCACCTCCTCGAGCGATGCCAGGCGCCGTTCCAGGTCCTGGCGCGTCACCCCCCAGTCGGCTTGTACGACCTTGTGCTCTTCCTTTAGAAGGCGGGCACGCTCTTCCGCGGCGGCGAGAGCATCTTCGAGCTCCACAACTCTGGATTGCTGCCTCTGACGCTGCTGCTCCAGCTCCTGACGGGTCTGTTCCCATTCCGCCTGGCCGGTCCGGCCCTGATTCTCGAACTCGGCGTGGCGCATCTCCAGCGCGTACAGCGATTCTGCCAGCGAAGCACACAGGCCTTCAGCCTCCGCACGCTTGCCTTCGGCTTCCTCGCGGCATCGCTCCAGTTCGACACGTGTTTTCTCCCATTCGGCTCGCTCAATCCGGCGACGTTCTTCGAGTCCGGTCTGGCGTTCTTCGAGTCCACGAATGGTATTCCCGAGCGCAGCCGCGCGTTCCTCAGCCTCCCGGAGTTTTCGTTCCAAATCCCGCCGTGTTTCGTCCCCGTCCGCCTGCGCGACCTGACGAGCTTCGAGTCCGCGAATGACCTCCTCAAGGGAACGCCGTCGTTCTTCCGCATCACGGCACTGCTGCCCCAGTTCCTGACGGGTCTTCTCCCATTCTGCCTGCTCAAGCCCGCGCTGATTTTCGAAGTCGGTGAGGCGCGTTTCCAGTGCGTGCAGCGATTCTGCCAGCGCGGCAGATACGCCTTCCGCCTCCGCACACTTGCTCTGCGTCTGCTCGCGTTGCCGCTCCAGCTCGACGCGCGCATTGTCCCACGCGGCATGCTCGACGCGATGCTGCTCTTCGAGTCCGCGGATCGTCTCTTCAAGCGAGGCGCGTCGCTCTTCGGCTTCACGGCGCTGCTGCTCCAGCTCCCGGCGGGCCTTCTCCCATTCTGCCTGCTCGACCCTGCGCTGATTTTCGAACGTGGTGTGACGCATTTCCAGTGCGTGCAGCGACCCTGCCAGCAAGGCAGAGGTGCCTTCCGCATCCGCACACCTGCCCTCCGTCTGCTCGCGTTGCTGCTCCAGCTCGACGCGCGCATGGTCCCACGCGGCATGCTCGGCGCGATGCTGCTCTTCGAGTCCGCGAATAGTCTCTTCGAGCGAAGCGCGACGCTCTTCAGCCTCGCGGCGCTGCTGCTCCAGCTCCTGGATGATCTTCTCCCTTTCCGCCTGCCCGGCCCGGCCTTGATCCTCGAACTCAGCGTGCCTTTTCTCAAGTGCGCGCAGCGACTCGGCCACCGAAGCATACAGGCCCTCCGCCTCCGCACGGCGGCGCTCCAGGTCGAGGCGCACATTGTCCCACTCGGCCTGCTCAGCTCGATGCCGCTCTTCGAGTCCGCGAACAGTCTCTTCGAGGGAAGCTCTCCGCGCATCTGCCTCACGGCACTGCTGCTCCAGCTGCTGACGGGTCTTCTCCCACTCCGCCGCCCCGGCCCGGTCTTGATTCTCAAACTCGGCGAGGCGCATCTCCAGTGTGTGCAGTGTTTCCTTCAGCGAGGCACACAGGCCTTCTGCCTCCACGCATCTGCCTTCCGCCTGTTCGAGGCGCTGCTCCAAATCAAGGCGCACGTTGTCCCAGTCGGCGCGCTCGACGCGATGCTGCTCTTCGAGTCGGCGAATAGTCTCCTCGAGGGAAGCTCTTCGCTCGTCAGCCTCACGGAGCTGCTGCTCCAGTTCCTGATGGGACTTTTCCCATTTCGTCTGTTCGGCCCGGCGTTGATTCTCGAACTCGACGTGGCGCATCTCCAGTGCGCGCAGCGACTCTGCCGCCGAAGCATACAGGCGCTCCGCTTCCTCGCGGCGGCGCTCCAGGTCGAGGCGCGCATTGTCCCACTCGGCGCCCTCGATGCGATGCCGCTCTTCGAGTCTGCGAACCGTCTCCTCGAGGGGGGTTGTTCGCTCTTCAGCCTCGCGGCGCTGCTGCTCCAGCTCCTGACGGTTCTTCTCCCATTCCGCCTGTTCGGCCCGGCGCTGATTCTCACATTCGGCGAGACGCGTCTCCGTTTCATGCAGCGACTTTGCAAGCGAGGCAGAGAGGCCTTCCGCCTCTGCACGCTTGCCTTCCGCTGCCACGCGGTGCCGCTCCAGCTCGAGGCGCGCATTGTCCAACTCGGCACGCTCGCTCAGGCGCTGTTTTTCGAGTCCGGCCTGGCGTTCTTCGAGTGCACGAATCGTATCGCCGAGCGCGGCTCCGTGCTCCTCAGCCTCACCGAGTTTTCGTTCCAGGTCCCACCGGACCTTCTCCCATTGCGTTCGCTCGTTCCGATTCGCCTCCTCCAACTGCGACTGTCCGGCTTCTGCTGCCCGCAAGGCCTCTTCCAGGGCGATTCGCTGCCAGTCCATTTCCTGGCGCGCCGAATGCCATTCCGCCTGTCCGCTATGGCGCTCACTTTCCGCTGCCCGTGCCGCATCCAGGAGTGCGGAGCGTTCCCCTTCGTACTTTGTTCGCTCTGATTCCCACTGCAGTTGTTTGCTGCGCAGATCCTCTTCAAGCCTGGCGCAATTGGCCTCAGCGATGCGGAGAGCTGCTTCCAAAGCGGCACGCTGTGCTTCCAGCTCCTGCGGGAACGGGTGTTCCCGGCCGCGCCCCACCCGGCTTTCTTGCGCAGCGCGCGGTGGCTGCACTGACGGCGCCTGCGGGACTTCCGACTCCGCAGATCCGGCCGCCGCCACGAACCGCGTATCTGTCAAAGTCGGCTCGCCCTGCTCCCCCCCTCGACGCTCGGTTCCCGACCGTTTGGCTTCATCTTGAGTCAGGTTGTGAATGACGCCCAGGACCGCAGTCTGGGATTCCCGGCGGAAAGGAACCCCTCGGAGCTCGAGCCTGCGCGCGATGCCATCGAGCCCGTCCCACTCAAACTCTATGGAGCCGCTCTTACCTGCACAGACATGGCCGATAAAGGCGCGGAGCTGGTCCTCATGCTTGGGCCCTACCAAGGTGAACAGATTCTTGCCGACAATCTGGTCGACACGCGTCGCGCCCAGGTGCGAAAGCCCCATCCAGTTGACGGCCTGGAAGATCCCATCGCACGTCAGGAGGGTAACGCAGGCAGGGATCGTCTCGATAAGAAGCCGCAGGCGCGCTTCCGTCGAGCTCAGCACGGACTTTTCGCGCAAGAGGTCGCGCTCGCGGATGGAGTTCTCCAGACTGGGGACCAGGCGTTGCAGGTATTCGCCGCTCTTGACTATGTAATCATCCGCGCCCAGTTTGATCGCCTGCACGGCAGCATTCTCGGAGCCGGGTTCAATCAGGAGGATGACCGGAGTATCGGGAGCGACGGCGACGGTCTCCTTGAGAGCGTGCATCATGCGTAGCCCGGGAGCCGAATCGTCCAGCACCACGGCATCATAGGGAAAATTGCCGGGCGTATCGGAAGGCAGGCAGCAGGATCCGTCCGGGTTGAAAGTAGCCCCCTCGAGCTCAATGAAGGAAGTGCCGGAGAGGTGGCGGCGCACGATCTCCACGTTGCCCGCATATAGCACTTTGAGCGGTTGAACGCGCCTCTTCGCTTCCGTGCGGCGGCGTTCGACGGCGCGCTGCAACAGCGACGGCAGGCTCTTGATGAACTGAGGCCGTTTGACGATGTAATCGTCCGCCCCTGCTTCCAGCACATGGAGAGGGGTATCCTCATCAGCGGCACTGACCATCACCACGACAGGAAGAGGCAGTTCCCGCTCGCGGAGGCGGGGGATGATGCTCAAGCTCTCGCTGCCGGGGTGAGCAGGATCGATCAGGACAACGTCAAAGCGGCCAGGTGTGGCTAGACGCGCGAGAGCGTCGTCGTCCCCGGGAGACACCTCGATACGGATCTGTGGCGCGACCTTGCGAAGCTCGCGCTCGAGGAAATCTGCGTCCCTGAGATATCCTGTCACGTATAAGACATTCATGGTCATGACTCAGGCACGATCAGGCATACATCTGATACATCACATCATACCGCATGTGTCCATCATGCCAACACTGTGGATTGACACGGGTCGAAGGCTCAGCAGCGGAAAGCGCGCGCAAACTCGCGGCATCTCCCAAATTGGTCCACCTCAAGGACGATTCCCAGTCACCACTTGTTGAGCCCAAATATTTGACGAAGGTCGGGACCCGTCGGCGGGATAGGAACGGTCAGCGTGAACATGATCGGCCGTTCTTCCACAGCCGTCCCTGGCTGACTGTCTGGTTGGCTCGCAGCGGCTTCTTCCACCGCAGGAAATGCAGCCGCGGGCTCCTTCTCCACCGCGGGCTCGTCAAATTCACCCGCAAGTAACGGCAATTCCTCATTAAACGCGATGGCAGACTCATAGAGGATGGTGGACCCTCGCAACGACAGGGCGCGCGACCGCAGGACCCTGCCTCGAAGCATGAAAACAGCATCGGCCGCAACCAACCGGATGCAGATCGATACTCCTGGTATCATGCGTGCTTCCGTTTCAACGAGTGCGCCGCCGCGGGAAATATTGACCAGGTTCACCGCGTTGCCGTTAGTCAACTCGACACTCTGGAGGGACGGAATCACCGAAGGCGGCTGCCGGGGCGCCGTTCTGCGGTCTCTCCCTCTTTTTGCCTCCCCCTCCTGCACCGATTGTTTGCGTTTCACCATGTCGACGGCCCTCTCACAGTCCAGTTAGGCGGGACCCCGAGACACCACGCCTCCCCACAGCATGAAGGATCGGCAAATTCAGAGGAAAGATTAGCTTTAGGGCGACATCGCCGCGTCGTCACCTCTATCCTCCACTCAGGAAAATCGCGGCAGGAAGCTGACTCTTGCTCTTATCGCGGCGGCAAATTCGGCCGCCGGATAAACCGCAAGTGGAGCACGCGGCCGCTGGAGAGACTGAGACCGTCGACCTCTCCCGCCCGATTCCTGGTGAAGCGGATGCTCCTCCCGCCTTCGTTGAAGGCATCGGCATAGGTTGCAGTGACCGCCACTTCAGGCATCAGCCGCCGCTTGAGAAAAAGCCTGCCGTCGCGCACGCTGAAGTTATAGGACACCTCAAGTTCTTCGCTGTAGTAGTTTCCGGCATATTCGGCCAACTGCTGCGCCGAAGGGGTAACGGCCGGTACGACATGGTAGATTGCCGGCCGCTCCCCAGCCGTAACTACTTCGAGCCGAATCGGTTGCCCGGGCACGAAGAGGTACTGCGCGCCGCCGGACGCCTCAAACCGGTTCTCACCGACCGGCACCAGTTCGTTCCCTTGTCCCATCCCGAGCATCAGCTTTCCGTCCTGCACGGTCAGGCGCAGCACCGCATCCGTCAGCAAGTTGCGGTAAAGCCCTGCGGCGCGCTGAATCTGCTCCGCCGGGACCTCAACACGCACAGGCTTTGCGCGGTCTTTGATCTTGCCCTCCAGGAATACCTCTGCCACCTGGTGCGCCAGCGCGCCCGCATTGACGTTGGCCAGGTTGCACAGAAGCGCAATTGAAAGGTGCTGATCGGGGTAGCGGGCCAGAAACGCGCGATAGCCGGCGGTGGAACCGCTATGGCTGATTTCGCGCACTCCTTTGTACTCGGCAACTTGGAGGCCGAGGCCATAAATAATCGAGCTTCCGTCATTCAGCCTGGTGCGTATCTGCATCTCGTCGAGGGATTCCCGGCCAATCACACGCGGATTTTCGAAGTTCCGGTTCCAGATCAACAGGTCGCCCGCGGTAGTGAGCAGCCCGCCGTTGCCATAAACGTTGGTAAAGGGCATGTTGGAGTGGTACTCCCCCTGTGCACCGGTGCTGTAAGCTGTGGCGCGTCCTTTCACAATGCGCGTGTGGTCGTCGCGCCACTGTGTGCTTGTCATTCCCAACGGCTGAAAAATCTCCCTCGAGTCGAATTCGGCAAGCGAGACGCCGCTTGCTCGCCGGACAATCCAGGCCAGCAGCGCAAACCCTGTGTTGCTATATAGATACTGCGTGCCTGGAGGGAAGTTCAGCTCTTTTTGCCGGCTCACGAGATCGAGAATTTCGTCGAGGGTGTGAACGGCGCTGCCCGGCGGCCGCCCCATCACGGTGAACAGCTCCCACTGGTCTCGCAATCCGCTCGTGTGACTCAGCAGATGGCGTATGGTGATCTTCGACCCGAAATCGGGGACCTCCGGAAGATATTTCCGGATATCATCATCGAGCGAAAGCTTCCCCCGCCGGGCCAGGATCTGTATCGCCCCGGTCGTGAACTGCTTCGAGACCGAGCCCGCCTCGAAGATGGTGGCGGGAGTGATCGGCACCGAGTATTCGAGGTTGGCCATGCCGTACCCTCGGGTGTAGACCACCTTGCCGTCCTGCTCGATTCCGAGGGAACACCCGGGGCAATCCTGCCTGCTGTAACGTTCGAAAATCTTGTCCACCCGCGCTGCGGCACTGTCCCCCAGAAGATTGACGCCGGTTTGGGCGTGGACAATCGAAACCGGAAGCAGCAGGATCACAGCAAGGACACACAAGATTCGAGCGCGGTTGGTCACAAACCCTCCTGATCAAGGAACATCCTGTATGGGGAAGAATTCTAGCACACAGACGAGTACTAAATGACAAGTGATGAGTCATGAGTGGTGAGTCCTGGGGTTAGATGGCCTTAGCCATCACCGCCACTCGTCACTCATCACTCAGTACTCCCGCAGAGCGACCATCGGGTCGACTCTTGTGGCCCGGCGCGCCGGCAGGAGAACAGCCAGAAGAGCGACCATGGCTAACACCGCGATGGCACTACCATAGGACAGGGGATCAGTGGGACTGATTCCATAGAGCAGGCCCTTCATCAGGCCCGTCAGAAAGAAACCAACCACCAACCCGATCCCCAACCCGATCGAAGTCAGGGTCATGCCGCCGCCGAGGATCAGTTTGAGTACATCGCCAGCCTGCGCGCCCAAGGCCATACGGATGCCGATGTCGCGAATGCTCTGGCTGACGGAGTAGGCCATCACACCGTAAAGGCCGACAGCCGCAAGAAACAAGGCGAGAAAGGCGAAGGCGGAGACGACCCCGGCAGCCATGCGCGCCGGCAGCAACGCAAAGCCCATAGCCGCGTGCATCGTCTTCAGGTCGGCCAGTGGCAGCTTGTCGTCGAGACTTTGTACTTCTTTGCGAACTGTCTGTAAAAAGCCATCGGGATCGACGGCGGTCCGCACGTGCAGGAACACACTGGCTCGGTGGTTCTGCTCCAATGGAAGGTATAAAAAGGCTTTGGGTTCCTCACCCAGACTGAAATACTTGCCGTTCTTGACGACGCCAATGACTAACTGGTCCTTTCTGCCGGTCCTGACATGCTTCCCGATCGGGTCCTGCCCCGGCCAGAAGCGCTGCGCAAAGGTCTCGTTGATCACGATTACAGGGGGCGCACTTACGTTGTCGGTCTCGCTGAAACCCCTTCCGCGCAATACCGGGATCCCCATGGCGGCAAAATAGCCATAGTCGACCGTGGCATAATCGATGAGGGGGTCGTTCGCACTCGGAGGTGGAGTATAACCCTCTGGCCGCGCACCCGTCTGACTACTGGAGAGGCTCAGAGGCAGGTTATCGGCAAAGCCAACCGCTTCCACACCCGGCAAGCTCCTGAGCCGGTCTCTGAGAGACCGGATGAACTGCCTGCCTTTGGCTTCGTCATATTGTTGCAGCCCCAGATCCAGGGCGGCAACAACCTGATGCTCCGGATTGAATCCGGGATCGAGATTGCGCGCATTCTGCAGGCTGCGCACAACCAGGCTGGCGGCAATCAGAAGGGCAAGCGAGAGTGCTACCTGGCCGGCCACGAGAATCCGGCGCAATCGAGAAGCCCCGGCCAGTTGCACCGGGCTTCCTTCCTTCAAGACAGTGACAAGATCGGTCTTCGTGGTTGAAAGAGCGGGGGTCGATCCGAACAGGACTCCCGTGACGACCGTGACCACAAACGTAAAGGCGAGCACTGACCCGTCGAGGCCAATGTCTAATCTGATGGGGAGATCACTCGGCGGGCTGAACGATCGAACCAGCCCGATTAGCCAGACCCCCAAGAGAAGTCCGACGCCGCCGGCTAAGAGCGACAGCAGAACACTCTCGGAAAGCAGCTGGCGGATCAGGCGCAGACGATTGGCCCCAAGTGCCATCCGGATCCCGATCTCCTTGCGCCGCGAGGCGGAACGGGCCAACAAAAGGCCGGCAACATTGGTGCAGGAAAGCAGCAGGATGACCCCAACCACCCCGAACATGAGTCGCATGAACCTGACGAATCCGTCGCGCACCTCCGGGTGGAGGCTCGCGTCAGCGTCCCAGAGCAGTTGAGCGCTGGTACCCTTGTTGGTGTTGGGGTACTCCTCAGACAAATGAACCATCAAACTGTTCACAGAAGCGCTTGCCTGCTCGATCGTGATCCCGGGCTTCAGCCTGCCAATGATCGACTGAATCCAGCGATTGCCGCGCGATGTCAGGGCCCGTCGTTCGTCTCCCATTTGCCCCACCATCGTGATGGGTACCCAAATTTCCTGGCCTAAGCCGGTGTTTGTGCCATAAAAGCCTCTCGGCGCAACCCCGATAATGGTGTATGGGCGGGCGTTCAACAGTACTGTTCTGCCGATTACAGCCCGGTCGGCACCGAAACGGCGTTGCCAGAGGCCATCACTGATGACGGCGACCGGGCGGCCGCCCGGCATGCCGTCCTCTTCAGGCAGGAAGGCCCGGCCAAGAATTGGTTCCAAGCCTAATTCCGAGAAGTAGTTACCCGACACAACTGCTCCCCAGATCCTCTCATTGCGATCGCCTGCAGTGAGGTGGAAGGGCATGATGCTGTTTGCGACGAGCCCAGTGAAGACGTCGTTCCTGTCGCGCACGTCGACATAATCGGGATATGAAAAGGAGCCGTATTTCAGCCCGCTCGACCAGGTTACAAAAATCCGTACCAGACGATCGGGCTCGCCCACCATGGGTTTGCGCCACAGAACGGCGTTGGCAATGCTGAAGGTTGCGGAATTAGCCCCAATGCCCAGAGCGATGCAAAGAACCGCAGCGAGAGTAAGCCCCGGACTCTGCCACAGCTGGCGCCAACCATAACGCAAGTCCTGGATCAGATCTTTCATGCCGTTTCCCCCCGATCATGCGGTGCGGTTCCATGTCACAGCCGCGACCATACCTACTGTACGGAAAAGAGGGGAGCCAAGTTCAAAGCACCAGCCCGAATTATTCGTGAAGCAGAACCGAACGCCGGTAAAAGGCAACAAAATTGGACGCAGATACACGCTGGCAGGAGCTTCTGGGGGTCAAAGCGTTTCTCGGCAGAGCCTTGACGCCGGATGACGACAAGATGCCAGGCGGCAGTCCGGCGGTGGTCCTCAGCCATGGCTTCTGGCAGCGGCAGTTTGGCGGCGATCCATCCATTCTGAATCGCACGGTGCGCCTGAATCAGCTGCCGATGACGATCGTCGGGGTCATGGCGCCCGGCTTCACCGGCACGGTAGCAGGAGACATACAGAGTGCGGATAGCCCTCGGCGCGACACGAGCCTCGATCCACTGGCTGGTGCTGAAGGAGGTCTCCTTGCTGGCCGCGATCGGATGCGCTGTCGGTCTCGCCGCCTTCCTGGTATCGAGCCAGGTGCTGTCGTCGCTGCTATTTGAACTTGCTCCCAGCGATCGGGCCAGCCTGGTTCTGGCGACGCTTGCTCTCGGCGGCACGACTTCCCTGGCCGGATTCTTGCCGGCTCATCGCGCCGCGCGTCTGGAGCCCTCCACCACGCTCCGCCAGGATTAGCACCATTACCACGGACCACACGACAAGTCCTTTGCGGTAATAACAACAATTGAGTCGCAACTGATATCCGATCGGAGGTCAGCCTTCGCATCCTATTGACATCCTCGTTTTCCGATCCGCTGGTTTGGGTTTACAGATGGAGATGCAGCAATCTCCAGCGAGAGGTGGGATTGCGGCATGTGCTGTCCGGAAAACAGCGGAGAAATCGCATTTCTGCCCGTCATCAGCTCAAGCATGAGTTTGGCTAAACCATTTCCGTCGAAACTCGTCCAATATATGCAGGACACGAGGCAGATATATTGAACCATGGCTTGATGGAAGCGACCGTGGCATCCGAGGCTGCGCACCGGCAGATTCGAAGGGAGGATTTTGAATCGATCGTCCGGGAACATCAAAGGCGCATCTACCGGATCCTGTTCTCACTCCTTCGTGACCCCGATGAAGCGGACAGCCTTACCCAGGAGTGCTTTCTCCGGGCTTTCTCACGGCGTGCCGGTTTTCGCGGCGAAGCCGGCCCGGGAACATGGCTGGTCCGCATTGCCATCAATCTGGCACAGGATCAGCTGAAGAGCCGGCGTGCCTCGTTCTGGAGGCGTCTTCGGCGCGGGCTGGAATGGAACAAGCAGGCTCCGGCGGATCGGCGCCGCACTCCGGAGGCTGCCATGCTCGTTCAAGAGCGGGTTGCTGCGGTCTGGGCGGCGGTCGAGAGATTGCCCGTACGGCAGCGAACCGTCTTTACACTCAGGTTTGCCGAGGATATGGCACTCCATGAGATCGCCGATGCCATGAAGCTGCGGGAAGGGACCGTGAAGGCCCACCTCTCCAGCGCAACCAACGCAGTCCGGCGCGAGTTGGCGCGATAGGGGGTAAGGAAAAGGTAGCCTCATTCCGCAAGAGGCCTTGGAAGTTACAGAGGAAAACAGGCTGACAGATTCTATGAATACTGATGAAATCAATCATGAAGGGGATGTGCAGCTGGAAGACGCCTTGAAGGAGTTCCGGGCCTCCGCTTTTGCCTCCGTTGAGCGGCCCGAATCGTTCTGGACAGCTCAGCTCAAGGCGGTGCTGGAACGGATGGAGCAGCATCGCAAGGTCGTTCCCTGGAGACCGCTCCTGACCTGGGGAACGGCGGCCGTCATCGTTGTCGCCGTCGCGGGCATCTGGCTGCTGAGTCCCCGAGCATTGCCGGCTCCTGATTTCGCGGCAGGATATGACCAGGACCTGCTCGTGGACGTCGAGCGGCTGACGGATTCTCAGATGCCGCTCGCCTTGGAACCGGCGATGATTCTGGCCGACGAGATCAAAGCGGGCATCGCAACGCGCAAAGCACCTTGAGGGACGCGTAGGATGGGCCGATTGCAGACTCGCGGTGAGGAGCGCGCGAACCGGGCCGGGTTCAAGCGTGCGCAGTGCCTAACCAGGAAAACGGAAATCGAAATGAACAAGATTCCGCAGGAGGTGATATGAAACGCTCTTTGATTCTCAGCCTTGTGTGTCTGCTGATCCCGCTCGCTGCATTTGCCCAACAGCCGCCACCTCTGCCACCACTTCCGCCACAAGCTCAGACCCTGCCTCCGCCCCCGCCGCCTCCACCTCCTCAGACTTCGGGCAAGTGGTGGAAGAACTCTGCGATCGTGCGTGCGTTGGGGCTTAGCGATGCGCAGGTGGTGCAGCTCGAAGCCGCCTACCTGCAGCACCAGGCTCAGCTGGCCGAACTCCGGTCCGCACTGCTCCGAGAAGAAGAACAGCTCAAGGTCCTGCTCGAGGCTGAGCGACTGAGCGAAGGAGCGCTTGCCGCCCAGAGGGTGGCGCTCACCGCCGCGCGGAATGCGCTCGAGGCCGAGAATTCGGACATGACCCTCGAAATGCGCCGGGTACTGACTGCGGATCAATGGCGCAGGCTCGAGAAAATGCGGACGGATCGGGCGATTCCGCCTCCTCCACCCCCGCCTCCACCGCCGCCTCCGCCCGCGAAGATGAGCAAGGAGATTGCGCTTTCGGTGGAGAAGATCTATGACTTGAGGACCACGCCGGGGATCCAGGAGCCGACGACAGTCGCCACGCCCCGACCTCCTTACACCCCAGAAGCCAGGGCAGCCAAAATCGAAGGGACCATGGTGATGCAGGTTGTGATCTGGAAAGACGGGAGCGTGGGCGAAGTTAAGGTTATCCGAGGCCTTGGATATGGCCTCGACGAGTCTGCCGCAGATACTATGAAGACGAAATGGCGCTACCGACCTGCAATGCTGAACGGCCAGCCCGTAAACGTGCGCGCAAACGTCGAGGTCTCGTTCCGGCTATTTTAGAATCTGGCTGTGTGAGCGGTATTTCGGGAGTTATGTATTACTGTCCCGTCTGCTCCAGGCGAGTCCTGTTGTCGGCCCATACCCGGTTGATCACGCGCAGGAGAACCAGGCTGCTTACTACGAACACACCCAGCAGCATCAGCGCGTAGTTCATGCGGCCGTACAGGAAGTTGCCCACGGTGAACAGCGCCGACCAAATGACCGTGCAGCCCGACACCCAGCCGAGCAGTCCCAGCGGGATGTTCTGGCCCGTCGCCTTGGCCTCTGCCGGCGACACCCCCGCTTCCTTGCGGATCTCGGACCAGCCGGGGCCGAACGGCTTTACCTTCCTGTAGAAGTCGATCAGCGTCTTTCGATCCGTCTCCGGGCCGAGGAACGCCGTCGACATCCAGCAAACCGTGGTGACGCCGACGGTGATTAGTAGTCCCTTATGCGTGCTGACGGCCACACCGTTCTTATGGAGCAACAGCAGTGCGACCGAGACCGCAAACGAACTGATCATCGCCGCTACCTCGCACCAGGCGTTTACGCGCCACCAGAACCAGCGCACCAGGTAGAGCAGGCCGGTGCCCGCGCCGACCTGGAGAATGATGTCGAAGGCGTCCTTGGCGGTATCAAGAAGGTAGACCGTGCCCGAGGCGCATAAAAACAGGAAGACCGTCACGACGCGCCCGGCGAGCACGTAATGCTTTTCAGGCTTGTCTTTCCGGACGAAGCGCTGATAGAAGTCGTGCACCAGGTACGAGGCACCCCAGTTGAGGTGGGTCAGAATGGTCGAGGAGTTGGCGGCGATCAGGCCACCGACCATCAGGCCGATGAAACCGACGGGCAGGAACTTCAGCATCGCCGGGTACGCGATGTCGTGTCCGATCAGGCTCGGATCGAGGTGCGGAAAGGCCTCTCGAATATCGGAAAGTTGAGGGTAGATGATCAGCGAGCACAGTCCCACCAGGATCCACGGCCAGGGGCGCAGCACGTAGTGCGCGAGATTGAAGAAGAGCACGGCGCCCAGGGAGTCCTTTTCGGATTTCGAGGCCAGCATGCGCTGGGCAATGTAACTGCCCCCGCCCGGCTCTGCGCCGGGATACCAGACGGCCCACCATTGGACTGCGATCGGCATGATAAAGACCGCGATTGCCATATCCCAGTTACTGCTGAAGTCGGGAAGGATGTTCAGGTAATTCACTCCGTTCGGCCCCTTCAGGACTGACAGTTTCTCGACCAGTCCGTGCAGCCCGCCGACCTGCGGCAGCCTGAGCGCAAAGTAGGCTGCAGCGATGACCGCGGTCATCTTGATGAAGAACTGGACCATGTCGATCACCAGCACGCCCCAGAGCCCGGAGTGCGCGGCAAACACCACGTTGAGCAGGCCGCAGATCAGCAGTGTCTCCCAGCGCGGCAGGCCGAACAGGACGCCGGCGATCTTGCAGGCCGCCAGATTCACCGTCGCCATGATCATGCAGTTGAAAAACAGCCCCAGGTAGACCGAGCGGAACCCGCGCACGAAGCCGGCGGCTTTTCCCGAATAGCGGATCTCGTAGAACTCGAGATCCGTCATGACCCCCGAGCGCCGCCACAGCTGCGCGTAGAAAAACACCGTGGATACGCCCGTCAGCACAAATGCCCACCAGACCCAGTTCCCTGCCACGCCGTTGCGGCGTACGATATCGGTCACCAGATTCGGCGTATCGCTGCTGAACGTGGTCGCCACCATCGACAGCCCCGCCAGCCACCAGGGCACGGAACGGCCTGAAACGAAGAACTCCGATGTGCTCCTGCCTGCGCGCTTGCCGAAAAACAGCGCCGGGATGAAGCAGATGCCGAGGGAAAAGGCGACGATGACCCAATCGATAAGGTGCAGATGCATGCCCGGTTTCCTCTTATGAAACTGCGCGCGACTCTACCAGAAGCACATGGAAAGGAAAAGACCATAGAGCCGGATGCCTGCAAGAGCCAAATTGACGAAAGGTGGACGGGTATCGGGGGCGGACCCAGTTTATTCGTCGAGCGGCCGCTGGCTGGTTTCCTTCATCGGCAGCATCAATGCCAGGCCGATGAGCCCGTACAGCTGCTGTGCGATATGATCCGACTGCGGGAAAAACTGCTTGCCGATGTCGCTGGCAAAGCAACCGTAGACGGCAAAATCAAACCACTCGAGCACGTTCCCGATCAGACCCGCCAGAGCGGTGCGGAGCGCAGACTGGCGCGGCAACACTATTGCGGCCTTTGCCTCAGAAGCCTGTTCCACCGGAGCCGGTTTTGCACCAACAGCCGTGCGCGACACCCCCCGGAAAAATAAGGCGCATTGTAGCCTACGAATGGTATCCGGCCAAACATAAAGGAAGGCGATTCTGCCTTTCAGATCCTGCCGGCCACATCAGCCACGCATTGCACGGCACAGCGCATCCCCAAAATCTCAACCCAGGGTACGCTGAGATCGCAGGAAGTAAGACGTTGAAATGTTATGTGAACCGTGTGCGTCCGATCACAGGATGCGGCGCTGTGTGGTCAGGCTCGGGATTCGCGCGGGCTCTTCTCAACTGTTTTCGAGCCGTATTGTCGGCTTTTTGCTTGTTGAAACGATGCTGCTTGTCCTATCGTATTGAGTTCCATTAATTTCGTGCCGCGTAGGTCGAAGCAGAGCAAGGAGTGTCATATGAAGATCTTGGAAGCCTCGCATGGGCGGGGCAAATGCTTTAAGATTGGTGTTTTGGCGATCTTGTCACTTTCTACGTTGGTGTCGTGGGGGCCCTCGCGAGGAGTGCTCGCGCAGGAGCAAAAGCAGGATGCCCCGGCTACGCAGATTCCGAGCTTTCTCCTGAACCCCATCGAACAGGCGGAGAAGGACGGGACGGCGCTGCACATCTCCCTGAAGGAACTGACCAAACTCGCCCTGCAGAACAATCTGGACATCGCGATTTCCGACACCAACGAGGCGATGTATCAGCAGAGGGTGATCCAGACTTACGGATACTATGACCCTGCCATCAACCTGAGCCTGTCGACCGGAAGCACGAAATCCGCAAACACGAACATCACAAACCAGTCCAAGGATAAGTCCCCTTTCAACCAGAGGGATACTGCTGTCTGGAACTTCTCGATCACACAGAACATCCCCACTGGCGGCGGCATCACGGCAACCTACAACTCCAGCCGCATCGACACAACCCAGGCGGCATCTCTGTTCACACCTCAATTTCAGGCGAGCACCCAGATCCAATTCACACAGCCGCTGCGGCGAAATTTCCGGATCGACCAGACGCGCAGCAACATCAAGCTCTACAATCTTGACCTCAAGAGCAACGACAGCAAGTTCAAGCAGAGCGTCACCAGCACGATCGCATCGATTCAAAGCCTCTACTGGGATCTGGTGGGAGCGATACGCGATTACAACATCAAGCGCCAGTCGGTGGAGTTGGCCAGACTTACGGTGGAACAGAACAGGGCAAAAGTCGAGATCGGCACTCTCGCTACCATTACCGTCACGGAAGCTCTGGCTACCCAGGCCACCCGTGAGATCGATTTGATTCGCGCCAGGGAAACCATCGTCAGCACCGAAAACAACTTGAGAAACATGATCTCGAGCGACCGGAATTCCGATATCTGGCATCAAACCATCGTCCCTACTGAATCGCCCGAACTCAAGGAGTACACCGTCGAGCTCGACGAGGCCATCAATGCTGCGCTCAAGAATCGGCCGGAATTGGAGCAATACAATCTGCAGGTGCAGCAGAACGACATTACGTACCAGCTGCAGAAGAACATGCGGAAATGGCAATTCGACCTTATCGGCACATTCGGCTCCACTGGCACGGCAGGGCCTCAGAATACCGGCGGCAGTGTCCCGCCTCAATTTGTCGGCGGCATTCCCAACGCCTACAAGACGATCTTCACTGAAGGTCTCCTTAACTGGAGTGTAGCCTTCGCCGTCCAGATACCACTTAAGAACAGGACCGTCGATTCGCAGCTGGCGCAGACCCAAATCTCGAAGCGGCAGCTGCTCATGAACAGGACCAAGACCGAGCAGAACATCATCGTCCAGGTCCGCAACGCGGTGGAAGCCCTCGAAACCAGCCGTCAACGTGTGGAAACAGCCAAGGTTTCGCTCCAGTTTGCCCAGGAACAACTCGACGGTGAAACCCAGCGCTTCGAGGCCGGCATGAGCCAGAACTTCCAGGTCCTCCAGCGCCAGGCCGATCTTTCTGCAGCGCAGGGCGCGCAGCTGCAGGCCTTGATTGCGTACAAAAAAGCAGTCATCACCTTGCAGCAGAACATGTACAACCTGCTCGAATCCAACGATTTCGAGATTGCCAGGACCACCGGCAAGGGCATGCCCGGCTTCAAGTGAGCGATCACGAGCCTTGAGAGCCTTCAGCTGCGGAGGGAATGTTCGCATGTCCGATCAAGAACATCTGGATCATGACAAACTCGTCGTGTTGATGAAGACCCAGAGTGAAACTGAAGCCAATATTGTAAGGAGCATCCTTGAAGGCTCGGGCATTCATTGCGCCCTGCTGACCCAGGTTCCACACAATATCTATCCGTTTACTGTCGACGGACTCGCCGCAATCCAGATCAAAGTCCTGGACTCGCAGTTGGAAGCAGCCCAGGCGCTGCTGCGCGACTACGAGCGCAGTGCCGAGCTGGACGTGGACGATGTTCCGGATGAAGGTGGCATCCCTTGACGCCTGCGGAAGGCGCAACCTGTCACGAAACGTGCAGGCGGAGTGCTTGCGCATCGGCTTTCATCCCTGTCTCTTGAGAATGTGATATAGGAGGGGAGCACCGGCCATGCTGCTCTCTATGCGCAACATTCACAAGTCTTTCTCAGGTGTTCCAGTGCTTCGAGATGTCTGCTTCGACCTGAACCCGGGCGAGGTGCACATCCTGGCAGGCGAGAACGGCGCGGGGAAGACCACGCTCATAAAGATCCTGGCCGGCGTCCATACCGATTACCGGGGCGAGATCGAGTTGAACGGACGAAAAGAGCGCTTCACCTCCCCGCACGACGCAGCCCGGAAGGGGATTTCCGTAATTCACCAGGAGACGTCTCTTGTCGGGACGTTGCCTGCGATCGACAACATTTTTCTCGGCCGGGAATTGACGAGTCGGTTCTCGGCCGGCTTTCTGGTCGATCGCAAGCGCCAGGCGGCCAGGGCGAAGCAGCTGTGTGCCTTGCTCGGCCTTGACATCGAACTTCAGCGTCCTGTCGACGACTACCCCCTTTCCGTCAGAAACCGCATCGAGATCGCCAAAGCGCTGGCCTCCAACGCCCGCATTCTGATCATGGATGAGCCAACCAGCGCTCTGAGCGACCCGGAAGTCGAGAGACTCTTCAAAATCATCGCCGAGCTGAAGCGCGGCGGCAGCGCGATCGTTTACATTACCCACAGAATGGAGGAGATTTACCGGGTCGGCGATCGGATCACCGTGCTCAGAGACGGGCGGCGGATTGGGACGGCGCCGGCGTCAGAACTTGCCGATGTCGACCTGGTCCGGTGGATGATCGGCCGGGAGCTGGGAACGCGCTTCCCTTCCCGCCCGCCGACGCCCGGCAAGGAGCGCTTGCGGGTCGAGCACTTTTCCGTGGGAAGGCCCGGCACTTCCCCGCCTCATGGAGGGCGCTGGCTGGCGCGGGACGTCTCGTTCGCGCTGCGCTCCGGCGAGGTTCTCGGCATTGCGGGGCTGCAAGGCTCGGGAAACAGCGCACTCCTGGCAGGCCTGTTCGGCGCCCGGCCGGAAGCGGTCAAGGGGAATGTCTATCTCGATGGCAGCTATTTTCCCGTCCGCTCACCAGAATGGTCCATTCGACACGGCCTGGCCCACCTGACCAGCGACCGCAAGGGAACGGGTCTGATCCTCGGTCTGGACGTCGCCAAAAACATCTCATTGGCTTCACTCAGGAGCATCTCGCGATGGGGTGTTCTGCAGACAAAAAAAGAGCGAGAGATGGCTGAAAGGCAGGTAAAATCGCTGGCAATCCGCGGGGCTTCCCTTGCTCAGGAGGTGCAAAACCTGTCGGGCGGCAACCAGCAGAAGGTGCTGCTCGCCAAATGGATCGAGACTCAGCCGAGGGTCCTGCTGCTCGACGAGCCCACTCGCGGCATCGATGTCGGAGCCAGGCAGGAGATATACGCGCTCATCAGCCGCTGGACGTTGGAAGGCATTGCCATTGTGCTGATCACTTCAGAGTTGCAGGAACTCATCGGCCTTGCGGACCGCATCCTGGTAATGCACCGCGGGAGGATCAGCGCCGAGTACTCCCGTGAGCAAGTCACCCAGGAAGGAATTCTGCGGGCTGCGATGGGGGACTCATGGACGAATTGAGTGAACCGGTCGATATCGCGTCCCCATCTTCTCCAGGCGGCCTTCTCGGCGCCCCCTGGATCCGCGCCCTTTCGGCCCTTCTCTTTGTCTTCCTGCTTGGCCTGATCTTCAACGCCGATGGAGCGTTTTTCCAATGGGGAACCCATCGGGACATGCTGCGCCAGATCTCGGTGATCGGCATCCTCGCCTGCGGCATGACCCTGGTTATCATCACGGCCGGGATCGACCTTTCCGTGGGGAGCGTCCTCGGTTTGAACGCGGTCTTGTTTGCCCTGCTCTCGTTGCGCCTGGCCTGGCCGCCGCTGCTTGCTGTCGGCGCCTGCCTGATGGCCGGCATCGCCTGCGGCGCGCTCGCCGGCACAGTGATCGCCCGGTTCAAGATGCAGCCGTTTATCGCTACCCTGGCGATCATGGTTTTTGCCCGCGGTCTCGCAAAATCGATTTCCGGAGGGGAGAAGATCTCGCGAGCCGTGCTGCAGCCTGACGGCAGCTATGTCTATGTGGACCTGCCGGTCTTTTTTCAGAGAATCGACCACAAGGTCCTCGGCGGCAACCTGGCCGTCGTGACCTTGATATTTCTGGGCTGCGTCTTGATCTGCTGGGTCCTCCTGGCCAAGCTGCGCTGGGGCCGTTATCTTTACGCCGTGGGCGCCAATGAAGAAGCGGCGCGGCTCTCCGGGGTCCCCACCGGCTGGGTCAAGCTGCTCGCATATGGGCTGTCAGGGGCGTTTGCGGCGGTCGCCGGCATCTGCCAGGCGGTCCAGGAACAGCAGGGCGATCCCGAGGCCGGTGTGACGTATGAACTCAGCGCCATCGCCATGGTTGTCATCGGCGGCACCTCGCTGATGGGTGGGCGGGGGCGCATTGCCTTCACTCTGCTCGGGACCCTGACTATCGGCTATCTGGAGAAAATCCTGAGCATCAACGCGGTGAGCGAGGCAAGCCGGCTCATTCTGACCGGCATCATCATCGTTGCCGCCGTCCTGCTGCAGAGAAAGAGTTGATAGAAAGGAAATCGGCGATGAGGGCGTTCCCCCGGATTCTTCTGATCGCGGCAATTCTGACTACCGGTATTCTCTCGCTGGGCAGAGAACCGCAATGGATCATAGGGATGAGCCAGTGCAACCTGGGCGAACCGTGGCGTGTCCAGATGAATGCCGACATACGCAAAACCGCCGTGGAACACCCTGAGTTGACGGTGGTTTTCAAGGACGCCCAGAACGACACCCTGAAGCAGCGGGCGCATGTGGAGGAGTTCGTCAGCTCCAAGGTCAACCTGCTGATCATCTCGCCGAAGGAAGCCGCTCCCCTGACCGCACCAACAGCGGAGGCGTATCGGCGCGGCATCCCGGTGATCATTCTCGACCGTCGCGTGCTGGGAACCGACTACACTGCGTTCATCGGTGCAGACAACAAAAGGATCGGACTCGCGGCAGGCCGTTGGGCGGCAGCAAAGCTCGGCAATAAGGGGAAAGTTGTCGAGTTGAAGGGACTGATGACATCGACCCCCGGGCAGGACCGCCACAGCGGTTTCCTTGAAGGCATTAAGGGGACCGGCCTCGAGATCATCTTCGAGGCGGACATGAAATGGCTGGAGCCGGACGCACGGAAGGAGATGGAGTCAGCCCTCGCGGTGCACAGGCGGATCGATCTCGTCTATGCCCACAACGATCCGGGCGCTCACGGCGCCTATCTGGCCGCCAGAGCGGTCGGCCGCGAAAAGGAAATGCGTTTCATCGGGATTGACGGCCTGCCGCAGGAAGGCCAGATCTACGTGCAGCAGGGGATTCTCGCCGCCAGTTTCGAATACCCTACGGGAGGAAAGGAAGCCGTTGAGATCGCACTCCGGATCCTGAAGGGAGAGAAAGTGCCCAAAGAAATCACCCTGCGCTCGAGGGTCTTTACCCCGGAAAACATCAAAATGGGCGGCCAATGGCTGGACCAGATTCCGGTGCGCTGACCAGGCGCAAAAGGAAAGGAGCAGGATATGGCGCGGAGAGGGAGAAAACCTGCGAGGATTCCCCGTCGGGAATTCCTTAAGACATCGGCCCTGTCGGTGGGAGTGGTGGGGACGATCGCAACCGAAGCTGCGCAGGTAAAGCAGGGGCAGCCGGCTTCAGTGCGCGCCCAGGGCCGCCCGTACAACGGCCGTTACTCCGGCGAATCCCTGAATCGGGTTGCATTCCCGATGGGAGGGATAGGAGCCGGCATGATCTGCCTCGAGGGAACCGGAGCCCTGTCGCACTTCTCGCTGCGCAATAAGCCGGAAGTATTCAATGAGCCGTGCACCTTCGCGGCCATTTCGATCAAAGGGGATAACCGGACGGCACGCGTGCTTGAAGGGCCGGTGCCGGCGTGGAAGATCTTTGGTGCACCGGGAACCGGCAATGGCGCCTCGGGAGCCTCCTTCGGACTGCCTCGTTTCGCTTCGGCGTCATTCCAGTCACGGTTCCCCTTCGCGACTGTAACCCTGGCGGACAGCAGGATAGGCTTCATTGTGGAGATCACCGGCTGGAGTCCTTTCGAGCCGGGCGATGCCGATAATTCCTCCCTGCCGGTCGCTGCGCTGGAGTACAAATTTGTCAACCGGTCGGCCGTACCGCAAGAGGCCACCTTCTCCTTCAATGCCAAAAATTTTATGCCCGTAGGCCGGAACGCCCAGGCCGTGCGCGCCGTCCCTGGCGGTTTCATTCTCTGGGGCGGCGGCAGCGAAGGCAGGCCTCACGAGGAAGGCGCTTTTTCCGCAACCGTGGCTGAGCCGGAGGTCAAGGTGAATCATGCGTGGTTCCGCGGCGGCTGGTGGGACGCGCTTACGATGGCATGGCAGGACATTACCGAAGGAGCCTGTTATGACCGGCCTCCGGTCGAGGAAGGCGATGCGGCGCCGGGGGCCACCCTGTTCGTTCCTTTCCGGCTCCAGCCTGGTGCGGCCAGGACCATCACGCTGCGACTGGCGTGGTACACGGGCCGCACCAGTCTGCGGGTAGGCAGAGATCCCGCCGGCCTGGCTCCCGCACCGGGCCAGACCGCTCCGACCTACCAACCCTGGTACGCTTCGCGCTTCCGGGACATCCAGGAAGTGACGAAATATTGGACCGAGCGCTATGATGAGCTGCGGCGAAATACAAAACGATTCAGTGACTGCTTTTTCGATTCCACCCTGCCGATGGAAGTCGTCGAAGCCGTTGCGGCAAACCTCACCATCCTCAAATCACCCACGGTGCTGCGCCAGAGTGACGGCAGGCTCTGGGCCTGGGAAGGTTGCTCCGACGGCGCGGGTTGCTGCGCCGGCTCCTGCACTCACGTATGGAATTATGCCCAGGCCATTCCCCACTTGTTTCCGGCTCTGGAACGGACCTTGCGGGAAACCGAGTCCGGTCCTTCGCAGAGCGAGGCCGGCCATCAGACCTTCCGCAGCGCTTTGCCCATCCGTGTAGTTGAGCATGACTTTTATGCCGCGGCCGACGGCCAGCTCGGCGGCATCATGAAAGTCTATCGGGACTGGCGTATCAGCGGGGACACGGAGTGGTTGCGGCGCCTGTGGCCCAAAGTCAAACAGAGCCTCAATTATTGCATCGAGACCTGGGACCCTCGACACAAGGGGGTGGTCGAGGAACCGCATCACAATACCTATGACATCGAATTCTGGGGGCCGGATGGCATGTGCACGAGCTTTTATCTCGGCGCACTGCAGGCTGCCGTGGCAATGTCCAAAGCACTGGGAGATGATGTTCCCCTCTATGCGGAACTTCATGCGAAAGGAAAGAGCTTCGCCGAGACCGAGCTGTTCAACGGCGAATACTTTATCCAGCGCATCGAATGGAAAAACCTGCGCGCGCAGAACCCGCTGGAGAACAAAAGTATGGTCGGGAGTTACTCACCGGAAGCCGTCGCCTTGTTCGCGAAGGAGGGCCCGAAATATCAATACGGAAACGGATGCCTCTCCGACGGCGTGCTCGGATCCTGGCTCGCCTTGGTTTGCGGCGCCGGCCAAGTGTTCGATCGCGGCAAGGTCGCGAGCCACCTCAGAGCCGTCCATCGCTATAACTTGAAGAGGGACCTTTCAAGTCATGCCAATCCGCAGCGGCCCTCCTATGCCTGCGGCAGGGAAGGCGGCCTGCTGCTTTGTACCTGGCCCAAGAGCGGCGCGCCGTCTTTGCCCTTCGTCTATTCGAACGAGGTGTGGACCGGGATCGAGTATCAGGTCGCATCTCATTTGATGGCACTGGGAATGATCGGGGAAGGACTCGAGATTGTGCGCGCCTGCCGCGACCGATACGACGGCCGGGTCCGCAATCCCTTCAACGAGTACGAGTGCGGGCACTGGTATGCCCGCGCCATGTCTTCTTACGCCTTGCTGCAGGGCTTGACGGGCGCGCGCTATGACGCGGTGGAGAAGATCCTTTACCTCGAGCCCAGTCTCAAAGGGGATTTCCGCAGTTTCCTTGCCACGGCAACCGGCTATGGAACCGTGGGCGTGAAGAACGGGCGGCCGTTTTTCAACCCTGCGGCCGGAGTTCCAGAAATCCGCGAAATCCGATATCAGCCGAAGGCATAGTCCAAGCCCGCGTTCGAGAGGGTGTCAGCCGATTGCATTCGCAAAAACCGCCGTCCCGGGCACGGGCGGGCCACAGGCAGGGATCATGAATGCAGAATTAGCCGCGGTCCAGCCGCGTTTCAACCGGCGATCTCTGGAAACCCTGTCGAGGGCAGCAGGCTGTCGGCGGCCGGCAGAAGAACCGGCTTGCAACCGGCTGCCCCCGGGATCTAGCCGTTCACCTGAACGCCGCCTGGTCCGGGCATCGCATGCAGCACGGGGATCCGGTCTGCGGCCGGCGGTAACGGCGGCAGATCGGTATAAGGCTCGGCCTGGTACCAGTAACAACAGGAATAGAAGTTGTCGCCGCGATTGTTGGCGTGGCCGTGCTCCATCGTGTGCTTGAGGTAACGGGTGAATGTCACTGGATTATCGCCATGCCAGCGGTAGCAGAGGTAGCGGCCGCCGGTGCGCTCCGGAAGCTGAATGTATTGGGCTCCGTACATTTGATGTGAAAAGGGGCGCGCACCGTCCCGGCCGCCGAAGTTCCAACTGCCGAGGAAGTAGTCCTCCGACCCGGTACCGTTGATCACCGGCTTCGTTTCGTCATCGACGAAAATCATGTCGTCGCCCTCGCCCATCCAGAACTCGTTGTTCTGCAGGACGCCGAGCGTGACGCCCATCAGGTGGCCGCGGCCGCGGGTTTCGCAGTAAATGTAGTTGTTTTTGCCGTCCGGATTGAGCACATCCTTGCCGTCCGGACCGGTAACCGGCCTGTTGGGCGCCGCCTGGCGGTAGCCGGCGTGGAAGTAAAGGGCATCTTCCGGCAACGACGGCATCTCCATGTAGTCGATGTTGGAGTAAAACGAGCCTACGTTCTGTCTGCCTTCATTGGCAACCGTGATGCGCGCCTGGATCCGGTAAGGCATGGCGAAATAGCAGTTCAGCGAGCGCCCCGGAGAGCAGGCAAGATAGGCAGACTCGTAGATTGTGTACTCACCGAGGTTGAGCCCGAAAAAATCGCCAACGGGACTCTCGACACTGGGTTTGGCGTTGCCGTCCCAATACATCCGGAGCACAAGTTCCTTCAAGTGATTGATGCTCTGAGCGGAGATGGTGAACCAGATATGCGAGATCATGCCCAGACCTTTGGCCTGAAAGACCTCCAGGGTCTGGCCCGCCTGAATGGGCCAGCGGTCGGAGTTGCCCCCCGTTCTGTCATAACTCGATTGCTTCAGAGACCGGTAGTTCTGCGCGCGCACATAGCCCGGCAGGTAGCCGGGACCAGTCTCTCTGCGCGCCTGCTGTGCCTGGGCGCCGGCGGGAGCGGCAGCCAGGCCGCCCAAAACCATTAACTTCTGCAAAAAAGGCCTGCGTCCTCTTTGCTTTCCATCCAGCGGCATAGTTCCCTCTCCTTTCTATGTTTGGCTGCGATTCTATCACGGCGACAAGTCGGGAATGTCTTTTTCCGCCTCTATTCAACGCTGCAGGCGCTTCAGGAGCTGGATCTGGCCGGCGTGATACAAATCGTGGGAGGAGCTTCCATAGATCATGGCGGCGTTGCTCACCTTGCTGCCGGCCGGAGTGTGGTAGAGCCTGACCTCAGGCAACTCCAGGATCGCCTGGCGCAACCTCCGGTGAGTTTCATCCAGCAGCAGGACATCCTGGCGCCAGGCATCTGGAGTGGCCGATTCCGGGCGGGCAAACCAGTTGCTTCCTTTGAGCGGGAACGATCCTCGCTTCTCGCCGAGAATTCTGCGGCGGACAATGTACTTCCAGTAAGCGACGTGGATCGTGATTTCCCAGATATTGTGCCGTTGGGGCGCGGGTCTCCATAACGCTTCCTGCGCTGTCAGCCCACGGAGTGACCCTCTGAAGTTCGTGCCGTGCCAGGCTTTCTTGTCGTAGGATTGATCCATGATCCTGACTAACAACTCAATCTCAGGATCCGGCGTTCTGTTTTTCATTTTTCCTCCGTCTGACATGGCCCGCTGGAGTTCCGGCTGCGGCCAGCCGCGCACAGGCCAATAGAAATGAGGCGGCGCTCCGAATTCAAGAAACGGCTATACCCGAACCAAGCAGCCTACTGGGGTTTCTTCTTTACTTTCGGCGGTTCAATCTTGTCGTGGCTTTCCACCAGAAACACCTGGTAATCCGAATAGCGGTGGCGGTTCCGGAATATCTGGCCGAGGCTTGAGACCGTAACCAGAACCTCCCGGGGCAGCCAGAAGGTTTTGGTGACGGTAGTGAAGCGCACTTCGCTGAGCCAGATCTCGGAAGTTTGCCTCGTCAGTCCGACATCGCTCCTGGGCGCCAACAGGTCCGTGCGCAGGCGCACAATCTGATAAGTGAGCGGATCCACCCATGCCAATCCCTGATAGAGCAACGGAATGGGCAGCATCCTTTCCCCCACTCTGAAGGTCCCAAAGCAAATCCCGGTTTCCGGCCTCTGCGCAAAGGCGATTGCAAAATAATTGGGTTCCGAGCGCTGGCGTCCCAGATAGCGGAAACGGGAACTGGATTGATAACGTGGATGAAAGAAGACCGATGTGCCTGCGAATCCGGATGACAGAGAAGAATAGCCTCTCAGGCGCGCAGGCCTGATCGGATGGCCTCCGCTGTCGGTCCGGGACTCCTCATAGTTGATACCCTCTTTGTCGGGATGAACCACAAGCAAGTAGTTGAAATTCTGCTCGATGTGGTCATCGATCCTTCCATCGGCCCGCAGTCTTTCCAGGCGGACCTGTTCTTTCGAAGCAGTATTGGGAAAATCGCGGAAGAATGCTTCCACGCTCTCGCCCGTTTTTTGGAGCATAAAACCCAGCTCCGCCTGGTTCTCAGCAAATTCGAGATCGCCAAGTTCACCTGGGTAAGTTCGGAGGAGTTCCTCGACCGTAAGGTCAACCACGCTTCTCGCTTCCGCATAAACCGCAAGTTCGTGGGAAACGATTCCTTGTGACCGCACGATCGGGACCGTCGCAAATGCGATACAGGCGAAACCGAAAGTTAATAGCGGGATCGCACGAGTTGATATAATCCGACGCATGTATGGGCCCTGGGTTTGGACCTTGCGCTAATGAGATGATCTTAATCCCGTATTAGTTCATTTAGGAATATAATTTTGCCCGCGAAGCGATGCGGAAGAACTCGCCCTTTCCAAGGTGGATCGTATCTTTAGTGGGCCTCACGGCACTGGAATTGAAATGCAAGATTTTCGAGGTGGAATCGGATGGCGCTCATCGGAGCTAATGAACTGAAACGCAAAATGCTGATCACGGTCGACGGTCAACCCTTCACCGTAATGGATGTCTTTTTCGCTTCGCCCAGCGCGCGCGGAGCATCCACGATGGTGCGGACGAAGCTGCGGCATCTGATCACCAACGCGGTGCTCGAAAAGACCTTCAAAACCAGCGAAAGGTTTGACGAGCCCGACGTTGTCTTGACCCCCGCTTCGTTTCTGTATGCGGATGGGGAAGGTTTTCATTTCATGGACGAGGGGAATTTTGAGCAATTCAGTCTGACCGGAGATCAACTCGGCGATGAACGGCTCTACTTGAAAGACGGCATCTCGCTGCAAGTGCGCAAATACAACGGCGACCCGATCGCAGTGCAATTGCCACCATTCGTTGAGCTGGCAGTGGCATCCACCGAGCCGGGAGCGCGCGGCGATACGGGCTCAGGCGGCGCGACAAAACCCGCCATCCTCGAAACGGGCCTGCAGGTGCGCGTGCCTCTGTACATCAAGGAGGGCGAGGTTGTGCGCGTGAGCACCCAGACCGGCGAATTTGTCGGCAGAGCCTGAAGGACAAATCTGGTGATCCGGGCTGCTGCAGAGGACTCTGCAACCCTCCATGCGTGCTGCAACCTGGGACTGTGGCAAGTTAACGAATTTGAGGTCAGCGCCGCTGAGACGATTAAGTCGAGGGGCCCAACAACAGGCCTGGCCCCCTCGCCTCATTCGATCCTTGATGTCCGCTATTTGATGCCTGCTATTACCTCGTCCGGCCAGTTCCGACTGATGGGCGCGACCTTGCCGGGCGACCATAGCACAACCTCCGAGCGCCTCGGCGAACCATACCTGGAGCCTGCCGGCACCACCAGGCACAATTGATCCGGATTCCGCCATACTGGGATTGTTCGAAGGTCGTCACTGCCATCCTTGTCGATGATTGCCGTGCTTTCTCCGGTAGCCAGCGTGACCACGCTGACCCTCCCCTTGCTGCCGGGTACGGCAACACGGTTCTGATCAGGGCTCAGCTCGAAAAGGTCTGCCCGGTCTGGTATTTTCGGGTCCATTGAGGGTGGCCAGATCCGGTGCACCGATGCCGGCGTCGCAGGGTCTAATATAAACAATGTAAGTCTATCCGGTATCTGCGGCTCTCCGGCCGGCAGCGTGATCTCGTTAGCCGCGAACAGCACACGCCCATCGAGCAGGCAACGAACCTTAATTGTGTCGCGAAAGACCACGGTTGCGATGTCCTGAGCTGCGGGCAATTCCACCAGAATGGTTCCCCGGGCGTCGCGAACCATTCTCCTGGTCATGCGGCCCAAAGAAGCTGAGTCGGGCCTCGAGCCCTGGCACCGGACAAAATACAGGCTGCGACCGTCGGGCGACCAGTCGGGGTGAGCTGAAACGCCAGCCGCAACATGGATGGGCGGCGCCCCTGCCTCCGTGGGAACAGCCATCAGCGATGTCTCTTCGCTTCCACCCCAGCCCTCCGCGTGCCGTGAGACGAATGCCAGGGCGCCTCCGTCGGGCGAAAGGCGCAGATCAGTGATTTCATCAAGCGTGGTGAAGAGAGTCACGGTAACACTCGTCCTATCTGGAAATGCAGCCGCCACCTGCACGGTGCGAACCTCGACTTTCATGTCATCCAGTTTTGTGAGGACCTCGCGGGTTCTTTCGAGGAAAGGCGCGTCTCCCCGCTCTTTGAGGTAAAACAGAGCGAGGGCCCATTGCTCCATGTTCAGCGACCCCGCGTTGGAGGGTTTGAAGTCATCCAGGTCGCCACTATAGTTGAGCAGTTCGTCGCGCGCGGTCATGGCAGCAGCAATTGTTTTCTTCTCGTCGAAATCCAGGGGCGCAGCCTTGACCAGCTCTTCCCAGCTGTCGATCTCCTGCTTGCGCACCATAACCATATGATTCGAGTCCGGGAGCCATGCTGTAAGCGCAACACCCTCGGCCAGAGGATTCGACAGTTTTCCTCGACTGTCGCAAAGATAAAGCCTGCCGTTGCTGAGAACCGCTGCCTGCTCGCCGTCCGTGGACCATTGAACGGTCTTCTCGGGAACACAAGCGCTCACAAAAAGCGCCGCCAACAAAAGGAACATGAAAAACACAGAACTTCGAGTGAACCTTGCCATCGCGCACCTCCATGTTTCTCCAGCGTCGGCCTTTCACAACGGCTGCCGAGTGCCTCAAGCGAGAGGCTCTACCCATAACAAGCGACAAAATCCTGAGATTATTGCAGCGGGCCGTTATGGCGCCGCCCGGCTGTGCCGGACCAGGACCACGATGAGCGCACGGGAGCCCGGCGGTCGCACGGATTGCCTGCGTGAGTTCTGCTCCCTTATAGACGGGCGTCTATTACTTTCTTGACAAAAAATAGACGTAGGTCTATATAATTCAATCAACCGTTTTTTCATGACCCTTCATCTAATAAACGAGGGTGGCGCATGAGCGGTAAGAATGTCCCCACAGCAGAACTGGAGGTTCTCGCCTGCCTGCAGCGGTTGGAGCAGGCGACGGCCAGAGAGATCCGCGAGAGTATGCAGCAGTACCGGCCGATGGCTCACGGTTCCGTCGTGAACCTGCTCAAGCGGCTCGAAGCCAAGTCGCTCGTCACCAGGAAGAAGGGGCACGTGGGCAAGGCGTTTATTTACAGCACCACGCAGGCGGCCGGGTCGATATACCGGAATCTGCTGAGCCGGCTGCTGAACCGGGTCTTTGGCGGTGACAGCCTGTCCCTGGTCGCTTCCTTATTCGAGACGAAGCCGCCGGACCCTGAGCAGCTGGCAAAGCTCGAAAAACTGCTGAGTGACTTAAGGGCGAAGCAGCGCGGGAAGGAGAGGCCGTGATTGAGGCCGTCAATTCAACTGCCGAGATCTGGTTTCGAAACATGGCGAGCGCGGGCGTGCAGGCGACGCTGCTGGCGGTAGCCATCCTCGGAATCGTTTGCACAGGTCGCCGCTGGTCTCCGGCTTTGCGCCACGCGCTCCTGATGGTGGCTTTGCTCAAATTTGTAATGCCGCCCGCGCTGTCTCTGCCCACAGGGCTGTTCAGTCATTTCAAGCCGAACCCACCGGCAGAGTCCGCGATGACGAGCCGCAATCTGCTGCCAATCGTTCAGGATGCGCTCTGGCCTGCCGAGCATCAAACAGCCGCCTCGATTTCTGCCCAGGATCCGAGGTCGGAAAAGGCTTCCAATCCCGCCTTATCGCTTGCATCGAGAGCCAAACATTCGCTGACGTCCAAAGCCTGGTTGATGATGGTTCATCTGTTGGGTGCCTTCCTGGTCCTTGCCTGGGTGTTGCTGCAAAAGATCCGGTTGTTGCGCCTCTCTTCAAGCGCAATCCCGGCAACCGATCCGGAACTGCTCCAGATCCATGACGAACTGTGTCGAAGCATGAGGCCGGTCCGCCGGCCCCGGCTTTTACTGACCAGGGAAAATCATGCCCCAATGACTTTCGGCACCTGGAGACCGGTGGTTGTGTTGCCGCGGGATCTGGTGGCAGCCCTGCCTAAATCAGAAATTCGCGTGATCCTCGGGCACGAGCTGGCGCATCACCGCCGGTGGGATCTCTGGCTGAACTGGCTGCAGATTCCGATTTCAGCCGCATGGTGGTTCAATCCTGTCTATTGGGCGCTCGTCCGAAGAATCCGAATTGTCCGCGAGGATTGTTGTGACGATTTGGTTGTGGCTTCGGGATTGACCTCCGGGGAAGGCTATTGCCGGACCCTCCTCCAAGCCGCGCGCGTGGCATCGGGGAGCGCCATGGCAGGTGCTTCCCTCGCCTACATCAGCGAGTCTCCACCGCTACAAAGGAGGTTCCAAAGAATCATGGGCGCTGATTTCATAAGGACTCCGAAAGTCGCCAGGACGGGGATCCTGGCCGTGTCGGCACTGGGGCTGCTCCTCCTGCCAGGTGTCGAGCCGGGTGCCTTTAACGGGATCCCGGTGAGCGCCGGCGCGAGTGCAGGGAGCATCATGCCTGCAAGCGATCGAGCCGTGCAGTCGGCGACGGAGGCTCTCGTGCTGATCCCTCCGGCCGCGACATCCAGGTTGATAGAAGGCAGGACCGGCCCGCAGCAAGTCGGCCGGGTCGCGGTCGTTCCAAATCCCAGGCCGCCGCAAACGCATGTTACCGGGAAGGTTGTCGATGCCGGGACGAAGCTGCCCGTTGATAGCTTCAGTGTCACAAGAAGCCGGCGGTACGTCTTCGGTGAGTGGGTCGACTTTGCCTGGGCTGTCCTGGGCGAGAAAGGCAAGTTTGCTCTCGACCTGGATGACAGCCTGCCCAACTATGGCATCAGGATCGAGGCTTTCGGCTACTTTCCCAGCGCCGTTCTGTCCGTGGAGACGGGGAAGGGAGACCGCAATCTGGAGTTCGCGCTGGTCCAGGGTGACGGCCCTACCGGCATCGTGCTGTTGCCGGGTGGCGGACCCGCCGTTGGCGCCACAGTCTCGCTTTTCGGCGGGAGCACCTTGATCGTGGACGGAGTCGTTGGCGGCACAACACAGATTCCCGGAAAATCGATTTCCGCGATTACCATGGAGGGCCCGGAGCAGCTGAGGAACTCATCCAAATCCTACGGCTCGACCGCCTCCGTTTTCACCGATTCATCCGGCAGATTTGCCTTCGGCCCGATGGCGGACGCGCACACGGTTGTCGTGATTCACGAAAAGGGATTCGCGACAGCCAGCGTGGAACGATTGGCAGTATCCCCTGCCCTGATTCTCGAGCCGTGGGGGCGAGTGGAAGGCTTCCTCAGGATCGGCGATCAACCGGGTATGAACCGGACAGTTGCGCTGACGAAGGGAACGGCGCAGAAGGCATTGAATCCTCTCCCTCCGAATTTCAATCTGACTCTGACGGCTCAGACTGATGCCACGGGAAAGTTCGTCTTCCCGAAGGTCCCTCCCGGCATGCAAATGGTCGCACTCAGGCTGCCAGGATACAAAGGCAACGCTTCCCGCAGCATAGAAACTCAGGCTACGCCCGTTTTCGTCGGGACGGGGGAAACGGCCTCGATCACATTGGGTGGCACGGGTCGCCCGGTTATCGGGCGCGTCGTCGCTGCAGGAGCAGATTCCCCGATCGACTGGGATGCGCCGGGGAGCAATCACTACATGACGCTGGTGATATCACCACCTCAGAGGCCGAGCACGCCGGAAGCGGCGAGTGCGTATCTGCAGAGCGAGGAATACAAAATTGCATATCAGGCTCAACGCAGATATGGTTTCGAGATCGCGCCGGATGGTTCCTTCCGCATTGAGGACGTCCCCGCGGGCACCTATCGCCTGAATATCTGGGTGGGCGCACCAGTGCCGCAACCGATCTACGATCCTGCCCGGCCTGACGCGAGTCCCGTCCTGTCCACCGGCCTGATACGGTTGGGCAGTGTCGCGCATGAGATCACGGTGCCGGAGATGCCGGGCGGTTGCAGCGACGTACCGCTCGACATCGGCATCATCACCATGCAGATCACGGCCAAGAAGTGAGGGAAGCGGGCTCCCATGCTCGCATGGGAGCGCCTTGCCGTGCGGCGGCTTCCCGATTTTTCGCGGCACACAAACACCGGGTCCCATCTATGGGGCGCATCTTGAGATTCTTGCGATACCTCTCCCTGCTTTCGATCGGCGCACTTTGCGCCGTGGCAGCTCCTCGCTTCCAACAGGCGGGATCCTCCAACTCCACTCAAGGAGGCGCCGGGAATCAACGCCCCGGACCCCCGGGGACAATTCGCGTCCAGGTCCGGCTCGTTCCGGTGGATGTGATCGTGACCGACGCGAAAGGCAGGCCGGTGACGGACCTGAAGCAGGAGGACTTTCAGATTTTTGAAAACGGGAAGCTGCAAGAGATCCGGCACTTCACCCTCCAGAAACTCACTGACTCTGCGCCTGAACCGGCCGCACGGCAGCTGCCGCAACCAGCTCCGAGCGTCGAATTTGCGCCGCAGACTTCCCGTACCTTTCTGATCCTGATGGGGCGCGGCAGGTTCCAGATCCCGTTCAGGAGCTTGGACGATCTGATCCAGTTTGTGCGCAAGGCTCTTCTGCCGCAGGATCGCGTGGCGGTGTTTGCTTTCAACCGCGCCACCAACTTCACGACGAATCATGAGCGGATCGTGCAGGTGCTCGAGCGCTACAAAAAGGAACATGAGTGGATCGAGGCCCTGGAGGCGCAGCGCCTGAGCGGTCTGGGTGGCATCTATGGCAGCTGGGCCATGCCCAAATCGTATCAGCCCCGAATCGACAGGATTTTTGCCGATCCCGAAGGGCTGGAATCCCGGCAGCTGATCCCCGACCGGATGACGGACCAAGGGAAGATGACCAGGGAAGCGGACCGGGTTACAGAGACGCTCCTGCGCAAGGCAGCCGCTGAGGAGGCAGCCAAGGAGGGGGATCCGGCTGCGCTGCTCAGGCTGAACATGATGCAGTTCGACACACTGGCGGCGGAAGCCATCACCAGTTTGCCGTTCTCGGATTACGCTTCCGGGTTCGCGTCAACCCAAGGGGATGTCCAGAACATCTATACCTGCATCGACTATCTGCGCTTTATGGAGGGGGAGAAACACCTGCTCTTTTTCACTGACCGCGGGCTCATGCTGCCGCGAATCGAATACGAGGAGAGCATCGCGGCATTCGCCAATGATGCGCGCGTGGCAATTGACATATTCGACACCGGAGGGTGCTGCCCGTCCATGGAAGTAATGTCCAGCATGAGGAATATGTCACAGCTCACGGGCGGGAGAGCTTCCATCACCGAGTATGCCCGGCAGGGTCTCGCGCGCGTGAATGAAACCACGCGCGTCCAGTACCTGCTCGGATACTATCCGAAGGACGAAAACTGGGATGGGAAATATCGGAACATTAAGGTAAAGTAGATGGACTGCGGCTTTCAAGCGCATCATTGTCGGTCTGCTCCGGATGAATGTGCCGGACCGCTTTGAAAGCGGTCATCAGCCGCTCGCGATAAAGAGGGCTCAGGAAAGCCGTAAGAATAAATGGAAGGACAATCCCCAATAGGACGGCCGCACCAGCCCAGATGTAAGTGCCGCGAGGAAACAGAAAGCTCCACCAATCGGCGCGCATCTGAGGTTCCCTGACAGCCAGCGACCCGACGTATAACAGCCTCAGCGCAAAAAGGAATATGAGGCTCCAGACACAGTATAGTGCCGTAAAGAGCAAGACGTTCCAATGTTTCCTGCACCACCTCCCTGCCAGGATTCACCTCCTGTTTTCCCACCTCGATGCCGAAGGTCCAGGAAGAGCCCTTTTCCGCATATCTTAAAGGAAAGGAGAGTGTCGAGCGTGCGCTTGCCGTCTGGGACTGAGCCGGTGAGTAAATAACAAAGATGCTCAGCACCAGTGCCGGCAGATATAGTCGGAAAAGGAATATGCTCGTCCTGGCCGACAGTCCGGCTTTCTCGGGAGCGAGATTCACACGCATGACTCCTGTCAGGATATGATTCTGCCCGTTACTGCAACTCCCTTGGCAGATATCCCGCCGGGATGACGAGGAATTTGTAGCCGCCGACATCAGTAAAGAAAATCCGCCCCCGGTTGGCGTTCAGCCATTCTTCCCAGTGCGCCGTGTCTTGAAACGACTCACCCGTATATCGCTTCAGGAGCTTACCGGCCGGCTGAGCCTTCTCGGGATCCTTCAGCAAGGCAATCAGCTTCTCGAGAGTTTCCAGCCTGCGGTTACTGTTGAGGCCCAGCGATCGCATCTCATCATCGATGAGGTACCGCTTTTCGGAGTAGAAGACAAGCTCGAGATTATCTTGGTAGTGCCTGGCCAGGCCATCCGGATCGTCCTTGTATCTGGCGAACAGATCCGCAGGGAAGGCCGCCTGAAGGTACGTCGAATCACGAATTATCTTCATCAAAAATGCGGTAGTGATGGCGCGGTTCCGGGATGCGGCGTTGAGCTTCACGAGCGGCGGCTTCCCGTCGAACTTGTGAACGTAGCAAACGCAGTTGAGGAAGAAATTCCTTCCGGCCGCAGTCATCTGCGAGGGCGCGCCTGAGAATCCCCATTGCAGGAAGTTTCCGTGCCGGCTGACGCCGGCAGCGCCGCTCTGTTTGGTGACATTGAAGCCCGGCGTGAGAATCTCGGCATCGGGGAAGCCATCGAACCGGTCGGGGTCGGCGACAACACCGCCGACATTTTTGGCCGTGTTCTGGATCCGCCAGACCTTGAGCTCGGCAGGGAGTTCGCGGCCGCCGGGATACGACCGGTAATTACCCGGCGTCTTCCACATTTCGTACTCGGGCTCGACCTTGAAAGGGCTGGTGAAGACTTCGTGTCGAATCGGCTCCCCTTGAGCCGCATCACTCATGCAGTTTCACATATACCCGGTTTTCAGCCCGCGCTGCATGCTGATCATGCCGCCGGTCACGCCGATGGTCAGCGTTGGCTTCGTATAGCTGGAGGGAAGTTCCGGGTGAGGAGATTTGAACCCGTCGCCGTCATAATCCAGCAACACAACATCAGAACCCTCTGCTGAACTGGGAGTGAACTGCGCAAGATCGCCGGTCTTTATATGGCTGAAATGCTGGTCGAGAAACTCGACGAAATCCTTCTCGCGGGCGGAATCGGGATGGCCGACGTACAGTATCTGCAGGTCGATCTTACCGGCCGGCTCGGTCGGCAACGATGCAGACGATGCCAGCACAGCGGCCCCCACAAGCAGCAAAAGTGCGAGTGCACTCCGTCTCATGATGGGCCTCCAAAGTCCTGTCAGGATTGCGCACCCATGAACAAGTAAACCGGCCATGGTGCTGGTCTCGATGTCTCTCTTCTGAGGCAACAATACGCCCGACGGTGCCCCGAGTGCAAGAAGATAAGCCGGGCATGGGAGGGATCGGGTGGGCTGCTGCCACCACGGCACACCCAGTGGAATTTTCAGACCTGATTTCTGTTTGGCACATCCGCTCGCCGCACGAAAACAACCGTTGACCGCTTTTTTCTCACGGAGTGCAGCCGATCTGCGGATAATGCACTTGTGCCGCGATTCAAACCGGCGCGGGCACGGGTCGAAATCGATCAGTCAGGTGAATCATAATGATCTACTACATATCAGTCACAGCATTTTTGATTGTCACCGCCGGTTTTATCGGCCTGGGCATTGCCGTATATCGGAGAGCACCACGCAACGTTGAAGTAAAGGTCTTGCTTCTAATGCTGGCGATTTTTTCTCTTCAGTCCATGCTTCTATCCCTCGATGCTCTGCTTTTCGGCATCATCGGCATCGTTGCGGACCAATCCCATACACTTCTTTCGGTAGTGGAGAACAGCCTTCAGCTTTTTGCTCTTGGCGCCGTCTTTCATTTTGTCTTCCTTACTTTCTCCAGAGCTCTTGACGAAAGCGGCCTGCTGACCGATCCCTTTTCCCAACTCCAGAATTACAAGGGTCAGTACTGGTTCTGGGTCTGTGTCATTTATTCACTGCCATTGGCAAGCATCGGCAAATACACGTACCTGGTTTTCAGGTCCTGGCAGGAGCATCCCTCGGGCAAGATGGTGTTCCCACCCATGCCGTCGATGCAATTTTTTTATGCTGTCAATTTTTTCTGGTTTTTCATGTTCACACTCCGGGTCGTGGGCCTCTTGTACCGGAAGGGACCCACCCTCAAAAAGAACACGATCCTCGACAGCCTTCTGGCGCTGTTGGGAACATATCCAAAACACGACTATGTCCTTCACCTCGGCGATTACTATCATCCCGGATATAAGCGGAACGCGGCCCCGGCAAGTAGAGATGATTGGATGGCGTGCCTGGTCTTATCCCTCTGGATGCTCATGTTTATGGTAGTCGGACTCAGGTCCCTGGGCGGTTCGATTGATTTGGGTCAATTCTCGGGGATGCTCGGTTTTTTGCTGCCTTCGGTTTTTGTGGTGCCGCTCATTTATTACAAGATGCGGTTCGTATTCTTTGATGTCTTGATCAAACGCGGTCTGATCGCGGTCATACTTCTGGCTTCCGTCGCGCTCTATTGCGGCCTGATTCTGGTTCCGGCATACGGGAGACTGGCTTCCAGGAGCGCGGCGGCAGGCGCGCTGGCTCTGTTCACCGGGACAACATTGTTCATGGGCGTTTGGTTGGCTCTTTATGGCCGTTTGAACCTTATGCTTGACCGCCATCTGTTCAGGAGGTCCGACTACGGAACGGCCATTTCCGAAATAGACCTTGCAATGAAGCAGTTCATCGAGCCCGAGCAGCTTCTGGACGATGTAAAGAACCGGCTGCGTTCTGCAGTCGATGCCGAAGACATTGAGTTTGTGCCACTGGAGCTCACGCAATCAGGCCGCGCTCCCCAGGGTTTCGTTTCCGGCGCCGGCTCGATCCAGCGTCAGTTGATCACCGCTGAGATCCCGGTGGTCGCGGCCGACAGAGTTTACGGCGTGTTGAGATTCGGCGAACGGACCGGCAGGTTCCGGTATCAGAGCGAGGACCTGGCCTTTATGACGGCCGTCGCCGGGCGTTTGGCTGAAATGCTCCACAACTTCGAGCTGCGATCGGAGAGGGTGGCGCAACAACAACGGGAAGAGCACCTGCGGGCGCTTGCGCAACAGTCGGAGCTTCGGGCGTTGCGCGCGCAGATCAACCCGCATTTCCTGTTCAACGCCCTGAACAGTCTCGCGGATCTGACCCAGGAAGATCCGACAGCGGCGGAATCCGCGATCCTGCACCTCTCTCATGTGTTTCGATATGCATTGGATGCCAGCCGGCGCGAAAGCGTGATCCTGGATGAGGAACTGAGTTTCGTCGAGTCGTATCTGGTGGTGGAGCGCTTGCGCTTTGAGGACAGGTTGCGCTACGAGATCGCCGCTTCGGCGGAGGCGCGCAGTTGTCGTACACCCCCGATGCTGATTCAGCCTGTCGTGGAAAATGCTGTGAAACACGGGATTTCCTGCAAGATCGACGGGGGCATGGTCAAAATCAACGCGGCAGTCGCAGACGAGACACTTCGTATCGAAATAGAGGACGATGGTATCGGCTTCGATCCCAGGTCTCTCGAGAGTCTCCGGCGCCAGGGAGTCGGGCTGGAGAATGTGCGCCTGCGGCTCGAACACGTCGCCGGGCCGGGAAGCATGGCCATCAGATCCACACCTGAGGGCGGAACGAAGGTATCCCTCCAGATGCCCGCTCAGAGAGGAGAGGATCCGCAATGAAGGTGCTGATCGTCGATGACGAACCCCGCGCCCGCAACCGGATGGCCAGGCTGCTGCATTCCATGAAGGGAATCGAGATCTGCGGGATTTCGAGCGATGGGGCAGAGGCGCTGGAGACAATTGAACGCGCAAAGCCGGATGTCGTCCTTCTGGATGTGCAGATGCCGGGTCTGGACGGCTTTGAGGTCGTGACCGAGCTTCGAGGGAGCAGCCTCCCTCTGGTTGTGTTCGTCACGGCGTATGATCAATACGCACTGAAAGCCTTCGAAGTGAGTGCCGTGGATTATCTGCTCAAGCCGGTATCGGAGGAGCGGCTGCGGCAGGCGCTGGCAAAAGCAGAGAAAGTGCTGCAATCCAGCTCCGCGGCTCTGTCTTTCGCCGCCGAACAATATGGGCGAATGGCTGCGGCGCTCGCGGCCGCGCGCCCAGGCTATTTGCAGCGAGTGGTCGGGCGTCGTGCGCACCGCATATGCATCCTTCCCGTTTCCGACATTCAGGCATTTCTTGCCGAGGATGAGCTGGTCTTTGCGATACTGGAGCAGGGCCGGGTCCTGATAAACCGCACGCTCAAGGAACTCGAGTCCCAGCTCAATCCCGATCAGTTCGCCCGCGTGCACAGGCAGGCTATTGTGGGTCTTTCTCACATCACCGAAATCGAACCTATGGCAAACGGCGGAGCGATGGCGAGGCTTCGCTCCGGGCTGAGCATCAGCATCAGCCGCAGGCATGCCGCATCGCTGAAAGTGCAGCTCGGATGGTGAAGCCACCGTGTCGCATCGGGAACAGTCCACCAGGCGCCGCGGTGCGCTCGAGCGCATACATACGCCCAGGTGCTCCGGTTGGTGAACGTGGGGATCGCTATCGCTATCGGCTTTTGCCAGTTAAGACTTCCGAATGCGATGGCGATGCCGATTTGTCTACGTGCTGCGGATTCAAGGACATTAGTTACGATAAGACCGAAATCAACGTGCCCATGGACGACGGCATATTCAAGATGCCGGGCGCGGAAAAGCCCGCGATCAAGAAGTGACACCGCCTCCGCTTCTCTGAACGGCAGTTGTCCCTAGCCCGGCATGAAGATCAAGGCTGACGGATATGGCCATCGAAGTTGTCGGCCTTTAGCCGTCAAGGATGGGAAGGCAGGATCGAAGGAACAATCCTCTTGTTGAATCTGTTAACCTGTTTGAAGGAGACTTCGGCGTGCTCCCTGCGACTCTCATCTTTGTCGCTACATATCTGGTGATCGCTGTCGGGCGTGTGCCCGGCTTCCGTATCGACCGCACAGGTGCGGCCATCATCGGCGCGAGCGTGATGATCGGATGCAACGCCCTGACCTTTGAAGAGGCGTACGCTGCCATCAATTACGACACGATCATCCTGCTCTTCGGCATGATGATCGTCGTGGCGAACCTCCGCCTCTCGGGATTCTTCACTGCCGTAAGCGAATGGGTTGTGCGACATGCCCATCATCCGCTCGCGCTTCTCGCGGCAATCGTCGGTGTTTCAGGCGTATTTTCCGCGTTCTTCGTCAACGACACGCTGTCCTGTCAAATCTTGTCAGCAACGTACCAGCAGTGCTGGTTTTCAAGCCGTTCATGCCGCGCCTTGCAGATCCGACGCAGGCATGGCTGATTCTTGCGATGGCCTCCACGCTTGCCGGAAACCTGACGGTGCTCGGTTCAGTGGCGAACCTGATCGTGGTCCAGCGGGCGCGCCCGCAAGTACAAATCTCGTTCTGGGAGTACTTCAAGGTCGGAGCGCCGCTTACGGCTGCCACCATTGCCATTGGCCTGCTGCTTCTGCGCTGACGAGGAAGGGATTTGCAGTGCCGTGAATGCCGCTGTGGACCGGCTACGATGGCTCCTGCGCGTGAGCAACGGGAGAGCACCGCGCGCCTGCAAACCGGCGCAACAGTCGATCACAGGCTTGTCCCACCGTGTCCAGTGAGAATTCCCGGCCCACGTGTTGCCGGGTAGTTGTCCTTTGCCTTGACCGGCCAATCTCTGCTCATTTTTCCGCTGGGAAGAGTGCTTCGAGCTCGGCGGTCACCTTGAGGAGGCGGTTGGCAAGACGCTCGATTTTACGCCGCAGTTTTCCTTCGGGAAGTTGACGACGATACAT